>JAAZFS010000131.1 GCA_012511615.1 Elusimicrobiota bacterium
CGGTGAAAGCTCCCTTCAAGTTAAGGCTTCTTTCTTTTTTACCCAAGCTAGTCTGAGGGATAGTATTTTTCCGGCGCTTGATAAGGCGATAGTCTGCCCGCATACCCGTGAGGTGCGCTATATGTTTGACCAAAAGAGCAGATTGGTTATAGCCCCTCTCCCTTTCTCTCTTTGGATGAAGGGGAACTGGGATAAGATAATAATCATCACTAATTCCAGCGCTTACTATTGTTTCTACAGCAAGCTCTGCAAGGGTTTTAGTAAGATATCTGGCATCATTAAACTTAAAGTTAATTATTAACTCTCTCATTTTTCCTTCGTATATTCCAGTAATATAGAAACCATCAAGCGGAGTACTTCTACCCTTGCACCTTCTGCAAAAAACACCACTTTTTATAGGGCGGCCACAGTAGGAACAACCCATAGAGTTAATTATTTCCAAAGATTTCTGGCAGCTTTCACAAATGTGAGAAATAGCGGTTGAAGCCAATACACCACCACAGCAGGGACAGGGTACAGGAAGTAAAAGGTCCAGAAGTTTCCTGAACATCAGAATATGATTAAAAGATCCGTACTTATAAAAAACGAGATATAGCTATTTTCTCTGATAATTTTGTTTCTCATATACTGACCACCCAGCCCAAGAGTCATCCGGATATTACTTACAAGGTCCAGTTCTGACTTTCCGCTGAGTGAATATCTGTCATAATTAGTCTTATCAACATCAAGCTCACTTCTTGAAAATTCAGCATCAAATGCTCCCGTAACCTTCATTCTGCTGGCCATGGCAATTTCCCGCTTTATAAAAGGAAGATTTATGGTCGAAGGCAAATCCAAAATTGAATCAAAACTAATGCCTGGTTTATACTGCCTCAAATCAGTAAGCGGAGTTTCGCTGAGTGTAGAGGTTTTTTCGGTTGTTTTCTGCGAGTAGCGAAAAATAAAGTTCCAATTATCCCAGATAGTCATCCGGATTTGACCGCCTAAGGTAAGAATTTCTTCAAGGGTTGAAGAATCATCTCTGATATTATCCTTTGTATTAATATTTTTTGTAAATTCTAACATTGAATCGTAATGCTTCAGCACAAGAAATCGACAGTTAGCCCCATAGCGTTTCTGAATACCCAAATCAATATGCTCTTCATTTGAGTAGTTAGATTCCTCTCTAAAGCTGATATTTGTCCTCAGGCGCAGATTGCGGAGATAATCACCTGTGTATGGAAGTTTATCCACTGCACCATGATTAAATTCAAACTCTGGCCAGAGCTTTGTGATTGTATCAAGGACGGTTCCCTTAACATCACGGCGCGATTCTGTTAAATCATAATTTGCCCTTACAGCCACTCCACCAATAAGGTTGAGTAAACCCTCATTCATCCCCAAGTATGTGAAAGGACTCCAATTAATGGTATGCCTGATAGAACTTCGGCTGGTAAGTGTATCGGGGGTCTTCTCTGTATCGGTAGAGGGCTCAAGGCTATAATTCGGATTGATTTTATCAAAGACAGTATAATTTGAGGGGACATCTTGCCAGAGATCTCCTTTCTCCGCAGTATAGGAGGTGTTTATGTTTAAAGAATCTACAGGTTTAAAGGCCCCAATAATATTCCTAACGGGAAGACCCACATTCAAGGAAGCCGAAAAGTTTCTGCTTATATTTTTTGTATCTGCCGGTATACTTAAGGTAGATGTAGAAATAAAATTGTAATTTTCCATCATTTTCACGCTGGCCTGTCCACTTGGACGAAGCCAATCAACGAGAGTCATCTGAGCAGACAGGGCAAGATCCTGACTTATTGACCAAGGTTCTCTATCTTCAGTCCCTTTGAGAGGGCCAGAATAATAATCCCATGTTCTATATTTCTCGTTTCTCGAAAACGATGGGCGAAAATTTAAGAGATTAAAAAGTGCAAGGTCTGCCGAACCAGAATAGGCAAGTGTCTCCTCATGGCGGTTTTCATAGCCTCCTTCAGGATTATCCAACTTACAATATTCTTCCCACTCGACTATGGTATCGGTTTTTCTGAGACTGGCCCTTATATTTTTCGGAATTAAAGGAAGATTCAGAGGAAAAGAATAGGAAAGATCTCCACGGTAATTTTCCGTAATATCAGTCTTGCCCGTGAGATTTGACTCACTCACACTTCTTGAATAGGCAGCATTTAAGGATGGAAGAAATCGCATGGAAAAATTCGCACCGAGGTCGATAGTATCAGTAATTACCTCCCCCGCATCCTCTTCTCTTAAGTAAGGGTTTCTCTGCGATGGAACTATCCTATCTGGTGGAGTTATTACCGATGTTCTTGCAAAACTCCCGGTAACTGGCAGAAAAGGAATCAGGGTAAGGCGAGCATTGGCACTTATAGTTTCCGTATCCTGATTTTTAGCTGGCATCACGATAGTCTGAAAATCTCTATCCTGCTTCTCAAAACTGCCCCCAAAATCGATTATTCCAGGAATTGAAGTTGAGAAATCTCCCCGCAAAGCGGTTCCTTCTCTACTATCTGGATTACTCATATGAATTTCGTTAACCCAAATTTTTCCAGACACGGCAGAAGACCCACTATTTACAGGTGCAACTCTTATTTCCATTATATTTGCCGGCGAGGGACTACCTGAAACAACCTCAAAATCCTCTGGAAATTTAAAGGAGTAGCGGCGCCAGGTAGGCAAGATATCCGAAGCGGGCACTTTCACGAAATAATAATTTTCACTTCCTTCAGTACCAGCCCCAAGCCATACCCCTATATCCGCTCCGCCACCTTCTGCTCCGTATAGGAAAAAACTGAAGGTTTTATGAGTCGTAAAGTCCATCCCAGTAGGGTACCTTGTGAATGCGTAAGCAGTTGTTCCTGGCAAGAGTCCCGAATATACAAGTTCAAGAGACTGATCTCGATCACTCCGAAGGCCACCCACGCCTTCATAAAGTTTTTCAAAATCTTTCTCTCCTGTAATTTCAACATAGGAATCACTGTCAAAATTATTGACAGCATTTATTTTCAGTATATTTGCATCTCCGACAATTTCCCATCGATTTCCGATAGCATCTATGGACATTATTTCAATTCTTCCAGAAATTTTTCTTCCACTTAAAGTGAGTCTTACTTCTTTTACAGCCGTCCAGTCGCCCTGTGTGGTAGCTATAGGAATATAGACAAGCTTCCATCCCTCCCAGTTTAAATAAAGAAGGGGTTCACTGAGGGAGTCAAATATCTGTACGCTCTCAGAAGTATCCAGATAACCATCGCGATTAAGATCGTTAGAGTCTATCCTGCTATTTCTCTCCCCTATTGGAAACACTTGATTTCCAAAGATATAATCCCAGCCTTCATCTTCTCCAAAATCCAGCATTCCATTGTAATTAAGGTCTTCTGTTTTCAGCTTTCCTGTACCATCCGCATCTTCTGAAATACTTCCAAAATCAATTCTAAGTTCGGCACCCTTTCCATCTCCCTTTATCCATAAAGCTATCGTGTCTCTCTCACTCAGGTCAGCTCCGGTTTTGGAAATTACCTGAACTATAGAGGCTTCTGGTTTTCGGCCCGGATCAAGCGGATGGTCCTGGGGAAGTCTATAATTAAGATGAAGAACTCTCCGCATTTCATCTTCTGTAGCCGGGACACGGGGATTCACATCTCTCAGAGATATATCATCTTCATCGAGATGATAAAAAAGCCAATCAGGATGAGCAGGAAAGGCAGAAGGAGTTGCAGCTATCTGCCAAGAATCGGGATTCATAGAAAGATTGTAGCTCTGCCTTATCCCCTCCATATCATCGATAGAAGCACTACCTATTGTATTTGGATTCAGTTGACTGTAAGCCAGTTCTCCACTCAGTTTGCTTGACAATGGAAAGTATTTTGAACGGGGAATATTTAGGCTAAAATCAGTATCAAGCACAAGCGTGCTCTGAGGTGTACTCCCTATC
>JAAZFS010000132.1 GCA_012511615.1 Elusimicrobiota bacterium
GTCCAGTGGCTGCGTAAAGAATACCAATACCAAATAAAATCATTGAGCTGCCAGAGGCAGAGTATGCCGCGGATTTAAATCCTACCCTTGAATCTTTTTTCCTACTATAAAAATCTGTGAGAAAAAAAGATGATAATCCGATTAACTCTAAAAATAAATATATTAGAAAAATATCATGAGAAAGAAGGACACCGCTTATTCCTCCAGATATAAGAATAAAGAAAACCATAAATTTATCCCTAGTCTGAAAATCCTCTATCTACTTTAAAGAAAATACTGCGATTAAAAGAGATGTAGCAGAAGTAAATAAAAGTATAGGCCCGCTCAGCCCATCAATTCTGAAGACGAGACCCAAGGGGGGAAAGTGCCCAAAAGGAAACCATTCTCTAGCGCTTCCCAAAAGATAAATTGCGGAAATAAAAACAAACAAAAGTACTGATATAAAAACAATACTAGAGGCATAAGGTTTGATTTTTTCGTTTTTAATGTACTTACAGAATGGTATAAGTATAGCTGCCACTAGAGGAACTATAATAACAAGAGGGATATTACTCACCCCTTTCCCCTTTATCATTCTTTGTAGTTTTAGCCTCCTTAAAATGGTGTAATTTAGGAAGAAGAGAAACCATAAAAATTATAAAGACCGACGAAGTGAGTGTAGCAAGCAGGGCCATATTCTGGCTTAGAGGATCTACCCCACTAAAAGCATATAGGGTTTCATCCACAGCATAGGGCAAAATTGCAAGATTTCCTCCGTACCGGTAGCCCACTAATAAAATAAAAATCAGCGAAGAAAGCTGCATTATCATAATTGATATAATTACTTTTTCGAGTTGTTGACTTCTCAAGAGACCATATATCCCGATAAAAAAAAGAAGCGCTGTTAGTATATAAGCCGCAGGAAAATCAATACTAATCATCGGATAAACCTATTTCGTTTTCTATAAGCAAAATTTTAATAATAAGAAGGGTGTAGGAATATGATATTACACCAGTAACAATATTTATAAAAATAATTCTGACAGCGGCAAACCGCTCCCAAGTTCTGAAAATACCAGGATAGTGACTTTCAGAAAAACCAGAGATAAGAAAAATCAAGAAAATTAAGAAAACAAGAGCTGCAGAAAACAAAAGATACAAAAATTCAATTGAATGAGCATTTTTTATGAACTCTAGTCTATTAGAGCGAAAGGGAGGTAATAAAAGATAAGCCAACAAAAAGCCAGCAACAACACCACCACCCTGAAGTAAACAGCCCCTGATAATCAGGTATCCTACAAGAATAAATATTGGAAGTTTAATTAACACTGGTAGGTCTCTGAAATCATAAAGTACCCCTTGTCCTAGATTAGAGGCAAAACTTCCCAGAGTCGGATCTTTTTTTTCATATTTCAAAACAAGACCCACCCCACCCGCAAAAAGAGAAAAAACTGCAATAACGAGAAAAACGATTCTATACTCCATAAGCATTACAGCAACCATATTCAGCAAACCAGAAGCAGGGTAACCTTCAATAAGATAACGAAAGCCAGGTGTCTTTATAAAGTTTGCAGGAAGAATTCCCACCCTCGGAAGAGATAGGAATGCTGGGGTGCATAAGACTCCCATAAATAGTATTAAAATATATCTGTATGGGAACCTGGACTTTGAAGTCATTCTTTTCTCTTTATGGCAATCCCTTCTTTGAAGTTGGCGAAATAGAATAATAATTATCAGAGAATGCGAGAGCAAGTAGAGCGCTGCAACACTCGGTGCTTTAAGAAAAATCAGCAGTAAACAAAAAAGAAAAACTCCACCAGATATCAAAGCGAGCGAATAAAATAGATTTTCAGACTCAATAGATATTAGAGCGAAAACTATCAGAATAAGTAGGAGGAGCTCTACCATAAGACCATCACCAGGATTAAAACAGAAAACCCCGCAACTGCTATATAATAAGTTAATTGGGGAATATTCCGATTCATCTTACGATAGAACAGTAGCGGAGCTGCAA
>JAAZFS010000133.1 GCA_012511615.1 Elusimicrobiota bacterium
TAGCATTGGCTGAAGAGGTCCTGAAGACCATTGAAAATTCTGGCTGTCTTATTGCTGAGGCGGGCTGTGGCATAGGGAAAAGTTTTGCCTACCTGATACCCTTTATACTCTGGGCCCATTCATCAGAAAATAAGCGTGTTGCTGTGTCAACATATACGAAAACACTCCAGCAGCAGCTTATGGATAAAGACCTGCCCCTTCTGAAAAAAGCTCTGGGAATAAATTTCAGAAGTGCTCTCTGCCTCGGTAGCGAAAACTATTTATGTCTCAGAAGACTTGATAGTTCTTTTGAGTTCAACTTCGCAGAAAATGTATTTGAAGCAAAGAGTCTTGAAAATATCAGGAAGTGGGCAGATGAAACTAAAGATGGACTTAAAATAAATATTGATTTTAAGTTTTCTGAAAACTCCTGGTCGGATGTCTGCAGGTACCCGGATTTATGTAAAGAAAAACGCTGCCCCTATTTGTCTGAATGTTTCTACTACAATGCTAAAAAAGAGCAAGTGGCGGCAGATATACTTGTACTTAATCACCACCTTCTTTTTAAGGATATATCTGCAGGAAGAGTAATAATCCCCAAGTATGAGGCAATTGTTTTTGATGAAGCCCATAATCTGGAGGATGCCGCAAGCGATGCCCTTGGAATCTCCGTATCAATGATTGGGGTTAAGTTTCTCTTGAACCGAATATATAATCCCAAATCCGCCAGATCCCTCTTGCGAAGACTGGGCGGAAAAATAAGAGATGACTCCCGAAGAGATATAGCTGCGGCAGCAAGAAATGCCATGAGTGCATCCGAGCTCTTTTTTGGAGAAATCCTTGAAAAATTTGGGACCAACTCTCTCACTAAAAGACTGACAGAGCCAGATATCTTTCTGAACACCCTATCTGAACCGATGACCATCTTGGGCGGGCTCTTGGAGCTAGCGGCAGACTCTATTGAAGACGAAGACGCGTCATCTGAGTACAAAGCCTTTGCGCGAAGAGCTCTTGCGGTAGCAGTTGACCTGGAAACTATCCTCTCAATGACTCTGGAAAATTATGTTTATTATCTCCAAATCCAGCGAAAAAGAAATCGCATATACTGTTCCTTCAACGCAACACCTGTGGAAGTTTCTGGACTTATGAAAAACCTAGTCTTCGATGAAATAGCTCCTGTCGTAGTCACTTCGGCCACACTATCAGTAAATAACACATTTGATTTCATTAAAGGAAGACTTGGAATTGAAAATCCCCGAACCATACTCTTGGACTCGCCCTATGACTACAAAAAAAATGCCCTACTATATATGCCTGAGGGAATACCAGATCCAGCAGGGAGCGGCGAAGACTTTCAGGATAGCATAATAGAGCACATAACTGAATTAATCGAACTGACCCGCGGAAGAACTGCAATTTTATTTACATCTTACTCAATGCTCAACTCAGTGGCCCTGACACTGGTGGACAGGTTTCCAGAAATTAAATTTTTAATACAGGGAGAGATGCCAAGGAAACAGATGATAGATGAGTTTTCTTCCGAAAGCGCCAGCATACTGATGGGAACATCAACTTTTTGGCAGGGGGTAGATTTTCCTGGTCGTATACTGGAGTGCGTGATAATAACAAAACTGCCATTTTCAGTTCCCGATGACCCAATTGTAGAGGCACGTATCGAGGCTGTTAAAAAAACCGGCAAGAACGCTTTTATTGAATATCAGCTACCTGTGGCCGCTTTGATGTTTAAGCAGGGGTTTGGCCGCCTACTAAGGCACAGAGACGATTACGGTATAGTCGCAGTCCTTGATCCGAGACTAAAGACTAAACGCTATGGGAAACATTTCATCAACTCACTTCCAGAATGCCTAAATGTAAAGGATATATCGGATCTTAAAACTCTATATGAATCCTTCAGTTCTTAAGTAGTAGCGCCTTTCTTTTTCTCAAAATGAGACTCTACCGTATCGTAAAGAAGCGGGATGACGAATAATGTAAGTATAGTTCCTGCCACAAGTCCTCCAATAATGGCTATGGATACAACTGAACTTATCTCCGCCCCCTCCATCCTGGAGATTGCCATCGGAACCATGCCCATAACGGTAGTTGCTGAAGTCATCAAAATCGGTCTCAAACGGACAGATGAGGCCTCCAACACTGCCTCACGGATTTTCATTCCCATATCTCTCCTCAACTGATTGATATAGTCTATCAGCACAATGGCATTGTTTACGACAATTCCAAAGAGTATGAGTATACCCATACCAGAGGGCATTGATATAGATTTGCCAGTAAGAAGGAGAAGCCATACAACTCCCACCCAGGCTAGGGGGATGGTAGCCATAATCATAAGGGGTTGCACAAAGGATTCAAACTGGGCCGCCATTACCATATATATAAACAGTATCGCAAGAAGAAAGAGCTGCATAAGAGTGGTGAACATCTCGTTCAAATCTTCTGCCTCTCCTCCGTAGTCAAGGGTATATCCAGGAGGTAGGCGCACCGTATCAATTGCCCTCTGCACACCCGCATGAACCCTGGAAAATTTTATCCCCTCATAGTTAGCAGTAACAGTGACGACCCTTCTTCTGTCCTCTCTCTCCAGTCGCACAGGAGCTACAGTCTCCCTAGCTTCGGTAACTTCACCTAAACTTATCACCCCACCGGTATTAGAAAAAACTGGGACTTGGGAAATGTTGCGGACCGTATCGCGGTCGCTTTCTCTAAGAATCACACTTATAGGATATTCCTTTCCTTTCTCGCGATAATTTCCCGCTCTCATCCCCCGAACGGAGCCCAAAGAACCAGCAATTTCGGAAGTAGTATATCCCAGACGGGACGCCTCAGCCCGATTTATTGCAAAGGTATACTCAGGGCTTCCAGCTTCGAGTGTTGTCGAGGCGTCAACAACACCTGCTACCTTTGATATTTTATCCCTTATAGAGTCTGTAATTTCTCTAAGGGTATCTATATCTGGGCCGTAAACTTTTATCTGTATAGGGCTACCCGCTTGTCCACCTCCCATCATAGCCTGCCCCATATCCATAAACTCAACCCCTCCATCTTCAATTTCCGGGACTGCTCTGCGGATAGTGTTCTTAATATCTATCTCACTAGAGGAGCGCTCTCTAAGTGGTTTGAGGGATATAAAAAATGATGCTTCATGTGGACCAGAAGGACCGGTACCAATTGCAGAATCAGCTCCTCCTCCATCCATTGCGCCGACCATTCCAGAATAGGAAACTATCCCCTCCTGCCCTTCAAGGGCCTCTTCAACAATTTTAACCAAACGGTCTGTCTCCTCTATAGGGGTTCCTATTCCTCTCTTGATATCCAAGGACATAAAGGCCATCTCCATGCTCGGAAAATATTCCCTAGGCATAAAGGGAAAAGCGAGGATGCTGATAAGAACAACAAGGCCGGCAAAAATTGCAACCTTCTTTTTTCTCTCCATAGCGTATTCCAAAAGCTTGCGATACTTCTCATTTAAGGCAACCTGCCATTTAGGCTCTGCAAAAGAAGTATCAACTTTAAACAATTTGGAGCCAAGCATGGGTATTATGGTTAAGGCGACGATAAGAGAGCATATCAATGCACTAGTCACGGTAATGGCTAACTGAGTGAATATGCGACCAACTACGCCACCAGCAAAAAGGAGCGGAATAAATACAACGACAGTGGTAAACGTAGATGCGGTGATAGCCATGCCGACCTGCTTTGCCCCTATTGCTGAAGCAAGCTTGGGATCGCCAGTGATGCCCAATTGTCTAAAAGAATTCTCTATTACAACAATAGAGCTATCCACAATCATTCCAACTCCCAAAGCAACCCCTATCAGTACCACAAAGTTTATTGTATAGCCAGCTGCATAGAGTGGCAGGAATGTCGCTAAAAGCGAAAGGGGTATAGCTGTAGCAATAACCACAGTCGGCCGCCAGGAACGAAGAAAGATGAATAAAATTAATATAGCAAGTAGACCACCCCATAATGCCGAGTTGAGAGTAACTGACAGTACCTGTTTAATCATATCCCCCTGGTCAAGATAAGTATGATATCGGATATTCCCCGGAAGACTGGAAATGAGTTTTTTCATTTCTTTCATAACTCTCCCAGATACCAGGACGGTGTTAACTGAAGTTTCCTTAAAAGCCATTATCATAATCGAGGGTGCGGAATTGGTCCGAGTAAAAGATCTGACTTCCTTATGAGTATCTAACACCTCACCTAAATCGCTTACGTATATCGGATTTCCCTCTCTGTTGGCAATAAGAGTGTTTTTAAGATCATCTATTGAAGTGAACTCACCGGTACCCTTCACTGTAAGTTCGCGGTATCCCTCCTGAATGCGACCGCCAGGAACATTTAAATTTGAAGAAGCAAGCTGGGCAACCACAAGACCAGGCGGAATTCTCAAGGCTTCGAGCTTATCTTTTTCTAATTCAACACGAATTTCTCGCTCTGGCCCCCCAAATAGATATACCGCGGACACCCCAGGAACCTGCTGGATGACCGGTTCAATCTCATCTTCGCAAATCTTTCTGAGCTCCTCATAGCTGACGTCACCTGTGATTCCCCAACCTCCGATAGGCATCATGCTGGCGTCAAACTTCATTATCTGCGTATCCCCTCTGTCTTCAGGCAACATGGGTGCAAACATCTCAAGCTGATCGCGAACATCTTGGGCGGCAAACTCCATCTGAGTTCCCCAACTATACTCCGCCATTATCACCGATAGCCCCTCCATAGATATAGAGTTTATTTTGCTAACATTGCTCGTCATAGCGACAGCTGACTCTATAGGGCGAGTTAGGGCATTTTCTATCTCTTCAGAAGATACACCCTGATAGGGAGTTACAACAGTAAGTATAGGGAAAGTTATATCAGGCATAAGATCTAACCCCATGCGGGGGAGAGCAGTGAGCCCAAGGACAACCACTATCAAAACCAACATTGATATAGCGACGGGTCGCTTTACGGAAAAATCAGGAAGTTTCATTTTATTCTACGAGAACCTTTCCGCCTGGAATCAGCCCAAAATTACCATCATAGGCGACACGGGACTTCTCATCCAGTCCTCTTACACCTACATAATCCGTCCCCTCTATGACAACCTCAACCGGGTTCCAAAGAGCCGTATCATCTGCATCTATCACAAAAACTCCCTGTACTCCGTCTCTAATGAGGAGTGCTGAAGAAGAAACAGATAGAATTTCCTCTGTCTCCACCATCACTCCGACCCGGGAAACCATACCTGGCATGAGTAGTCCATCCGGATTAGGTGCAAGAACCCGAACTGGCACTTTTCTGGTCATTGGGCTAAGTGCAGCAGATACACGGCTGACCGAGCCAGTGAAGTTAGTCCCAGGTATTGCGCTTGATGTAATCTGGGCAGGCTGGCCAGTTTGTATTAGCCGTACCTCTCCAGACGAGACCTCAAACTTAAGCTCCACACTTTCTATATCACCTACTATAGCGACCTGTTGCTGAGGAACCGCGCGACTACCTGGGTCAGCCATAATATCCAACACTCTGCCGGATATGGGGGAACGAACTTCAGCAGGGGCATATTTAAGCCCCAGTTGGCTCCGGTCAATCAAAAGTATGGCTTCATCCTTCTTTACCTTGTCCCCTGGTTCTTTAACCAGTTCACTGACAATACCCGGCACGTCAGGAAAGACGTAGGCCTCATTGCGGGCAGAAACGATAGCATCATAGTCAAGTATCTTGGATATAGACCTAACCTCGGGCGCTTCAACACTGACAACACTAACTCCGAATATGATCTCTTCCTCAAGAGCGGGTGGCTCTTGAACAATTCTCCATAGGCCCAAGCCTGCAATAAGCACCAAGACTATAAATATAAATTTTTTCATCAGAATTTAAGCTCCTTTCCAACAGCTGTTTTAAGCCCCTCAAGAGCGCTCAGAAATTCAAATCCAGTCAGAGCGTTCTGCATACAAACGGCAGTGTAGTCTAGTACTGCCTGGTTTAATTCAAGGTTATTGAGTAGCCCCGCAGAATAGCGGGTATTAGAGATTTCCATGTTGTTTTCAGCTACAACAAGATTTTCCTTTAGGACGGCAAGTTTTTCCCGAGCACTAAGAATAGCATAATAACTATTAGTTACCTCAAGACGAACCCCTTCCAAGACCTTATCCTCTTCTATAAGTGCGGCTGCATGCTCGGATTTTGTCCGCTTCTCCCGTCCAAATATTGAAAGACCATCAAGAAAGGGAAACTCCACCGCCAGACCAGCCATCCAATAATCTCCCCATTCAGGCTCATTCTGAAAGGGCCATTCAAAAATATAACCAGCAACTCCAAAAACTTTTGGCATATTTACAGATCTTTCAAGCCTCCGGTTAAGTCGCTGAATTTCTGCTGCACTCTTAAGAATCCCAATTTCAGGGCGAGAAGTAGCCGCCATCTGGAGAAATTCCTCAAGCTCACCAGAAAACTTTTCGTCGCGAAGTTTCCCCTTAATTTTTTCTCCTTTATCTTCAAGGCCTACAATACTAAAGAGGCGCTCACGCGCAATCCTCTTTTCATTCTCAGCATCAATAAGTGCGCTTCTTGTATTTGCAAGCTGGACCTTTACCCTAGATACATCCAGCGATGAGGCAGCTCCCGAACGATAGAGACGCTCAGTAGTTTTCAGATTATCATCAAAATGCTAGTTCTGAAATTTAATTATCTCTTTAATCTCGGAAGCAAGAATGTAGCCATAAAAAGATTTTTTTATTCCAGAGACTATATTTAATTCAATACTCCGGTATTTTTCTTCCTCTATTTTGTAAAGCTCTGATGCTAGTTTGTAAGCTCCAGACAATGCCCCTCCAGTAAAGAGCGGAAGATTTAATGATAACTGGGCTTGATAGCTATCCTTGCGCCCCATTGGTATTGCTACCTTTTCGTATATAATACCGCCAGGACCAGGAAGTGGCATTTCAAACTCCATATCCATAGGTCGCTCCACATAATTCTGAGAATAGCTAGCCGATAAATTAGGAAAAAAAGACCCAAATGCTTCTGATTTTCTTCCTTTGGCCGCCCTCAAGTTCTCTGCGGCTATGCGTATGTCGTAGTTATTCTTTAATCCTGAATTTATGAAATCTTCTATCTCTAACTCTTTCGCCCTAAGCGAAAAGGGTAGAAATACCACAATAGCCGCAATGACCGCAACAATCCTAGTTTTTCTTCGATAATCCATTTTTCAAAAATTTTAACGCGATATCAGCGTTCCTCTTCGGATCCTTTTCCCACCCCTCAATAAACCGCCTCACCATTCCCTCCATAATACTGAAACAAAAGAAGGCAGCTTCCTGGTCCGTAAAATCTTCGGACACTTCCCCCTCATCCCTGTGTAAAGCAAATATAGATGCCAGTAGCATGACTCTTGCTCTCATATCCTCATCGATTCTATTACAGGTTTCTTCGGTTATCGAAACACCCTCAAGCGGAGCCCCCCTATGAAGTATGCTGAAAACATTCCTGTTTTCAATAAAGTACTCTAGGGCAGTATTTATAAGATACTCAATTTTATTCCAGATACCGCCCTTAAGCTCCAATGCGCATTCTACCCAGCGGTCTGTTATTTCAATAAGCTTGAAGATTAACTCCACAAAAAGTTCCGCTTTACTTCCATAGTAAAGGTAGAGTGTACCCTTGACAACACCAGCTGCATCCGCAACTTCTTCCATCGAAGTTCCGTGGTACCCCTTCTCGGAAAAAACCAAGGTTGCTGCTTTTAATATTTCTTCTTTTCTTCCCATAATATCTTTCACATGACCTGACTGACTGGACAGTCATCAGAATATACAGCATTATTCTAATCTTGTCAACCACTAAAATCTTTACCCTTATTTTATGCTTTTATGCAGCCTATACCAGAGATTACCACATCCCCTCCTGGTGCCAGTTTGTTCTTTTTAGCTGTTTGCTTAATTGAAATCGATAAATTATAATTGTTCTGCCGCCTGAAAATGCCGGGATGGCGAAATTGGCATACGCAGCAGACTCAAAATCTGCCGGAATTTAATTCCGTGGGGGTTCGAATCCCCCTCCCGGCACCAGGGCCGCTATAAGCAATAATAATTATGGCAATACACAATACCGAATTAATAAAAATCCTAACTAAAGAAAACCTTGTTGATGCAAAGACGCTAGAGGGGCTAAGTATAAGGGCCAAACAACTCGGTAAATCTCTAGAGCAGCTTCTAATAGATACAGAAATACTACCAAAAGATATGTTTTTAAAACTCCTTAGCGAAAAATGGGATGTAAAAAGCATAGACTTGGATACTGCAGAAATAGATCCGGAAGCGGCAAGACTCATCCCTGAGACCGTAGCGAGACGCTATCAAATCCTTCCCTTCGCCAAGTCCGATACCGAACTTTTTACCGCTATGACACGCCCATGGGACCTTACCGCAATAGAGGACCTTACTCTTCGAACAAACTACCGTATCAGGCCATTTTTTGCACTGCCAGCAAATATTGAGATAGGCCTTAAAAGTATCTTTACTCAGGATTCTAAGATAGCTGACTATATTACAAACATAGCCAGCTCTGGCGTCGGCGCTGAATCGGCTCTTAAAGAACAAGACGATATTCGTGAAGAAATCACCATGGATCGATCCGGTGCTGACGATGAAAAACAGGCAAGGAAAGTAACAAATGCTATTATTCTTGAGGGCCTAAGTAGGGGTGCCAGTGATATCCACATAGAACCTTTTGAAACCTCATTTCTAATTAGGTACAGAATAGATGGACATCTTCATAAATCTTCTTTTTCTGTACCTAAATTGCTGGCCAATGCAATAATTGCTAGAATTAAGATTCTATCCAAAACTATGGATATCACGGAAAAAAGACTTCCGCAGGATGGAAGAATTCAGGTAACTTTCCAGAACCGCCCAATAGAGTTTAGGGTAAACACTGTCCCTACCGCATATGGAGAAAGCTGTGTAATGAGAATACTTGACAGAAGTAGCATAAAAGTGGACCTACCGAAACTCGGTTTCTTACCCGACACTTTGGAAACTCTTAAGTCAATACTTACCAAGCCCTACGGGATCATTCTGGTATCTGGGCCTACAGGAAGCGGGAAATCCACAACCCTCTATTCCTGCCTCAATTTTCTCATTCAAGATTCTAAAAAAAATCCAGAAGGGAAAGATAAAGAAGTTACCCCTAAAAAAATACTGACCGCAGAGAACCCAGTAGAGTATGACCTAGCCGAAGTGGTCCAATTGAATATCAACCCTGATATCGGTTTAAATTTTGCAGAGGCAATGAGGGCCTTTCTTAGGCAGGATCCAGATATAATAATGGTAGGGGAAATACGAGATAGAGAAACAGCTCAAATTGCCATGGAAGCAGCTATGACCGGACACCTCGTCCTCTCAACTATTCATACAAACGACTCAGCAACCTCAGTCTCTCGCTTGGCAGAAATGCAAGTCCCGACTTATCTTATTGCCTCCACAATAGAAGGAGTACTCGCCCAAAGACTCGTGAGGACAATATGCCCAAACTGTAGCGAGCCCTTAAGAAAAACACCCCAAAGACTAAAAGAGGAATTCGACAAATTAAATATACCAGAGGAAGAGCGAAATCCCCGAATCGGAAGAGGATGTAAAGAGTGTGGGGACTCTGGTTATAAGGGTCGAAGTGGTATATACGAACTTTTAATAATGGATCAAGAAATACGCGATAGTCTCCTTGAAAACGTCTCGGCCGGACCCTTAAAGAAAACTCTAGAGGCCAAAGGAATGAGGACAATATGGCAAGATGGAATCCTAAAAGTCGCAAACGGAAAAACTACATATGAAGAAATATTAAGAGTGAGTCAATAATGGAAACTTGTCCTAACTGTAACAAAATAATACTCTCTGACTATAAATTCTGCCCGAGATGTGGATTCTCACTATACGGAGAACCAGCAGCCGGATCAGAAAACGGCATTATAATTCAGAACCCTAACCAGGAAAGCGCAACTCTATTTTTTGAACTTGCTAAAAACCTGGGAGAAGCGACTAATATCGACCTACTTCTTAAGAAAATTGGAAATGCCATAGAAAAAATCCTGAATGCGGAAAGATCTTCAACTCTGCTTCTTGATGAGACAGAGAAGTTTCTTTTCTTTAAAGTTGCCTCAGGAGATTCTGCTCTTCAAAAACTAAGGATACCCTTAAATAAGGGTATTGCTGGATGGATTGCAACCAACCGCAAAGGAGTTATCGTCAATGATCCCTATAGTGACAAGCGTTTTTCATCTGAAACCGACAAGACAACGAGATTCAAAACAACATCTATAGTTGGAGTCCCCCTCCTGATTGGTAATACTCTTATTGGTGTATATGAGTCTATAAATAAGAAATACGGTGGTTTTACAGAGGAAGATTTGCAAATTCTTACTAAA
>JAAZFS010000134.1 GCA_012511615.1 Elusimicrobiota bacterium
CTTCGCAATCGGTCTTTCAGAAAAAGACTGGGCCCTTCTGAAAGTTTTTTAATAGGAATTAATACTTAGAAGTAGATAAAAGAGATGACTTAGAAAAATAGCAGACACTTAAAGATGACAAGGGCATCTTTTTTAAAAAAACATGGGGGCTGGTTGATTGAAGGAAATACTTACCTGTAGAAAAATGAATTTTCTGAAACCTAATTGATTTTGAAAAAGCTTTAAAAATAAGACTAGTTTGAGGTACCTATTACTTCTGTTCTATTTTGTTTTTCTCTAGGGCAATGAGGGCTGCACCGAGTGCGCCGGTAAACTGAGGTTTATCAGAGACAAGTATTTTTCTGGATGTTCTTTCAGCCAGAAGTTTCTGCATACAGCTATTACTAGCAACTCCTCCAGTGAAAACTATATCTCCATTGGGGGCGGTACGGCTAAGCATACCTGAAATACGGTCTACAACACTCATGTGTACCCCTTTGGCAATACTGCGGCGATCACCGCCTTTAGCAATGACTGATATAACTTCCGATTCAGCAAATACAGTGCACATACTGGATAGTCTTATTTCTGTTTCGGCCTTTAATGCCTCATCCCCGAAATCTTCCATTTCAAAATTTAGGGTTTTCGCCATCATTTCCAGAAACTTTCCAGTTCCTGCCGCACAGCGATCGTTCATTTCGAATTTTCTGACCCGACCTTTTTCATCGATAGAGATGACCTTACTATCCTGGCCGCCTATATCTACTACCGCTGAGGCCCCAGGGAAGCTTGCAGCAGCTCCTCTGGCATGAGCCCTGATTTCCGTTATGGTTGGAGAATCATTTTCAATCTCAAGAAGCTCTCTTCCATAGCCTGTAGCTAACAAATAATCATACTTGGTATTTTCAAGCAATCCGCAAGCTGCATTCAGCGGATCAAAGCCTGTATCAACCTGAGCAAGATGGATACTGGTTGCATTTTCATCTACAAGCGCAAGTTTTATGAATCGCGATCCGAGATCTATACCTGCATAATTCACCTATTCTAGCTCAGTTGTTCTATGAAAGCTTCAATCCGTGTTTTAAGCGGTCCTGCATCTTCCATACTGTAGTCGGTTTCTATCCTAAGTGTCTTTATCCCTTTTTCCTCCAGAGCTTTTTCAATGGGCATAGCTTCCATGAGATAGGGCTGGCAAAACTGGAGTCCATAATGAATGACGCCGTCAGCCTTGTATTCGGCCACCATCTCTTCTATGTGCTGAAGCCTTTCGGGATTCGGCGTGAATATCGCGCAATCTATTTTGAAATAGCGATCAACAATTGCTTCTATCATCTCTTCTATGGTCTCGCCAGAATCTTCCGTAAGATTCCGCATGCCTCTTTCTCCAACGCAGGATTCTTCACCTACGATAACAGCGCCAGAAGTTTCTACAAGATAAGGCAGTTTCCAGTTGGGGACAGCCTGAGGACATCCCGACACAAGTATTCTAGGAGCATTTTTGTGAAACACACCTTCTTTTTTACTTATTCGCTCTTCCATTTCATCACATATTTTATGTATAGATTCCGTAAAACGAGCCGGATTATCATAAAAGGATATCTGGTTTATAAGCAGAGCATCAAGTCCTGATATAGGAGCTGGATCGGCATGCCGCAGAGCAACCATCCTATGAAGAGCTTGGCGCTTGGCATTAACTGTAGCTATGCCTTCTTTCAGAGACTCAACAGTTATTTTTTTACCAGTTAATTCTTCAAGAGCTTTATAAAATCGCATATATTCAGCCTTTAGAAGAGCTCTTCCTTCAGGGGATTTCATCTGGGGCAGATCCATCACATAGAGGTTTTCTACAAGCGTATCAAGTATCTCATATGCTTTTTTCTTGCCGTCGCAGGTGTTTTCTCCAACAATCATATCGGCGCACTCAAGATATGGGCATACTTTTCCAAGTTTGAATCCGAAGGATGATTTTATAAGCGCACAGGTATTTCTAGGTAAATATCTATCTACTTGATCAAGCGCGAAATCCGCACCAGAACAAAGCCCAACTAGTGTGGCGCCTGATGCCAAAACGAGTTCTTCAGGAACAAAGACACAATATGAACCAATTATTTTTCTGCCTGATTTCTGCTCATCAATGAGCTCCTTAATGCGGAGACCGTGTACTTCACTCATCACAAAATCAAGATAGGCTGTCCCTTCTGGTCTAGATTTCTGAGATAGATAAATATCCTCATATCCTTTTCCGAGAACGCC
>JAAZFS010000015.1 GCA_012511615.1 Elusimicrobiota bacterium
ATTCATGCGGGCGGATATGTCCACGGCTTCGATATCGGGTTTACCCTTGGCTGTGGAATCGGTCAAAGAACTCGACCACATACCATCAAATTCAAGTTTTCTTCCCTGGACATCTACTGATACATTTTCAGCGATGAGCCCCGTGAGCCCACTATGGGTTTCAATAATTCTTACGATATCTTTTGAAGAGATGAGCCGGCGAAGTCTTTTAAGGCGGATATCTGGAGTCGTACCGACTTCTTTTACTGCCTTATTGAGCATGGTGGATGAGATTCCCTTTGTATAGGGTACTTCAACAAGTTTTCCGCCCCACTCTGAGAGCGTATCTATTACCTGCTGCCTCACCTCCTGCTGGACGCCTTCTTTCCAGTCGTCTCCGTGAACTACAAAATCAGGCTTGAGTTTTCTCAAATTAGGCCGGTAATCAAGCGTAGTCTGAGGAATTACATCTGCTACACCCTTAATATTTTCTACAACAGATTTACGGTGCTCATAATCAAGATAAGGCAGTCGCTTATAGCTAGCTATGGCCTTGTCTGTTAAAAGACCCAGCGTAAGACTTCCAAGTTTAGATGCCTCTTTTATAATATTGAGATGGCCTGGATGGATAATATCAGCACTCATGCCTACATATACTGTTTTCTGCTTATCTGTCATATTTTTATAAACTCTTTCCTTGTGTCGCTTGGTTTAGTCTTCGAAATATGCGACTGTTCTCTTCATTCCTTCTTCAAAGCCCACTTCTACCTTATAACCCAACATTTTCTCTGCCTTTGATATATCAGCCTGAGTATCTCTGACATCACCCTTCCTTGGAGGAGTGTGCTCAAAAGCAACCTTGGTATTAAGGTTTTTCAGGACTGCATTGGCAACATCAATGACGCTATAGCGGTTATTACATGCAATATTAAAAACTTCGCCAGATACGCCCTCTGCCTCCGCCGCCAGAAGATTGCCGTTTACTACATTTTTTATATAAGTAAAGTCTCTGGACTGCAAACCATCTCCGTGGATTATTAGAGGTTTACCCTCTTTGGCAAGTTTTATAAAAATAGGAACTACCGCTGCATACTGAGATTCAGGATGCTGACGGGGTCCAAAAACATTGAAATATCTTAAGGATACAGTCTCAAGCCCATAGGTATGAGAGAAAGCCCGGCAATAATGCTCGCCTGTTAGCTTGGATACTGCATAGGGAGATATAGGCAGGGGTCGCTGGGTTTCCTTTTTGGGTAAATCTGGTGTATCACCATAGGCGGATGAAGAAGAGGCATAGACCACTCTTCTTACTCCAGTATCACGGGCTGCAAGAAGAAGAGTTAAGGTCCCTGCAACATTCACTTCGTTTGATGAGAAGGGATCATCCACCGAACGAGGTACACTTCTTAAGGCTGCCTGATGGAGTATGACAGAGCAACCATCCGAAGCCCGCTTCATGGTATCTAAATCACGGATATCTCCCTCAATAAATTGTATGTCATCTATAACATCTTTGAGATTATCTAGACTTCCAGTAGAAAGGTCATCTATCACCCGGACGGTCTTTCCTCTATTTAAGAGTTCATCTACTATATTGGAGCCTATAAAACCTGCTCCGCCTGTAACGAGATAGGTATCTTTCATTTTTTATAACCTCTTTAACTTTGCTTTTGAATCCATGTCCAATGTTACCCCCCTGCAATCAAGGACCAGACGGGACTCTTTTAATATTCTCTTTACATCAAATTCTCTATGAGCTGTGACTATAACAACTAAGTCATAGTTGGATAAATCTTGCTTTTTTTCATCAACACGCTTTATATCCATAAAACTTTCTACATAGGGGTCTGCATATGATAGACAGGCCTTCATATCCAGAAGTTGAGATCCTATGTCAAAAGCTGGGGACTCTCTGACGTCTCCTACATTCTCTTTATAGCTAACTCCTAGCAAAAGAATCTTAGCCCCATTTACACTCTTTTTCTCCTCATTTAAAAGCTCACTTATTTTTTTCACAACATACTCCGGCATGGAACGGTTGATTTCATCAGCATAATCTATGAAGTAGGGATAGAACTGACTGCTCTTGGCCTTCCAGGAGAGAAACTGTGGATCTACTGGAATGCAGTGGCCTCCTAAGCCTGGTCCAGGATAAAAAGGCATAAAACCGAAAGGCTATGAAGAAGCGGCACGTATAATCCTCCATTTATCAACTCCGAGCTTATCGCAGAGCTGGGCCATTTCATTTATAAGACCTATGTTTACCGCCCGGAAGGTG
>JAAZFS010000135.1 GCA_012511615.1 Elusimicrobiota bacterium
ATGGAGTTTTCCATAATGTTTTTTAATTGGGGAATATAAGCATCCACCTTATCCTGGGCTACTTCAAATAAAAGTTCATCGTGAATCTGTAGAATAAGTTTCAGTTCACTAAAATTAAAGGAAAACTATGCGGCCAACTCTACCGTAGCTTTTTTTATAATATCTGCAGAACTACCCTGAACCGGTGTATTTATAGCTGCCCTTTCTGCAAGACCTCTTCTTACATAATTCTTTGATTTTATTTCTGGAAAATGCCGGGTCCTTCCTAAAATTGTCTTAACATAGCCTTTTTCCTTGACCCCATCTAAAGTTTTATCCATATAATCTTTTATTCCAGGATATCGCTCAAAATATTTTTTTATAAATGCCTCGGATTCTTTTGGAGTCATATCAATATTTTTTGAAAGTCCCCAACCTGATATACCGTAAACTATTCCAAAATTAACTGCCTTAGCGCGCTTTCGCATTTCATCGGTTACTTCTTTTTCATCAAGATCGAAAACTCTGGCAGCAGTCGCTCGGTGAATATCTTCTCCCTTAATAAAACTTTCCCTTAATCCCTCATCTCCTGAAAGATGGGCCAGTACTCTTAAATCAATTTGAGAGTAATCTGCACTCAAAAATACAGAATTCGGGGAAGGTATAAAAGATTTTCTAATCAGCCCCCCCTCTTTGCTTCTGACAGGTATATTCTGAAGATTGGGTTCACTGGAGGAAAGACGCCCAGTGGCAGTTCCGGCAATATTGAAACTTGTATGGAGACGCCCTCTATCGTTATCAGCCATTTTAGGCAGAGGTTCCACATAGGTTGAATTTAATTTCTGGTAATGCCTGTAATCTAATACATGCTCCGGCAGAGGATCAAACTTGCTAAGTTTTTGAAGCACATCTTCTGCAGTTGAAAAACCTTTCTTTGTCTTTCTAAGTGGCTTGAGTCCTCTTTTTTCAAAAAGTATCTCGGAAAGCTGGGCCGGAGAATTTATATTAAAATTAGTTCCGGCAATACTGAAAATTTTCTCCTCTATTTTCCTGAGTTCTTTACGGAAGGCCCTTGCAGTTTCCTCAAATCCTTCTATATCAATTCCTATTCCCTCTAATTCCATCTCGGCCAGAATTTTTGCCATGGGGCGCTCTATCTCTAAATATAAATCCAAGAGCTCTTCGACTTTTAGTCTTTCTTCCATCGAGTCCTTCATTTCCATAATAGCGGCGACCCTGGAAGAAGCCATCATAGAAATTTTTTCTACTTCTTCTTCACTCTCCTTACCGGTATATTCAGGGGGAAGCCAATCAAGATACCTGCCTGCTATCTCGGCAAGGCTCCCTCCAGCCGATGAGGGTGATAAAAGATAGTCTGCAGTAAAAAGATCAAAGCTAGGAGAAATAACCTCCCCCCTCTCGCGAAAATATCTGTAGACCCTCTTAAAGTCATAAGAATCAACTGACAAATCATTTTTCCCTAGAAAATCTCCTATCTGACTGATAAGCAAATTTTCTTCAAGCTGCTGGGGTGCACCAAGATATAAATGA
>JAAZFS010000136.1 GCA_012511615.1 Elusimicrobiota bacterium
AAAAATTTAATTTGATGAACAACCGCCTTTACAGCTGGCTCTGTAGCTACGGGATAAGCCTCAGAGCTCCATCGAACGAGACTATAGGCATCTCTCCTAAACGCATGAAAGCCTGTCTGGGTATCTTCCATTTTTGTTCTAAACAAAAAGAAAAAAAGCCAGGAAAGGAAGGCATTCCCAAGCCTTTTTGTTAAGGGCATATTATAGTCTCTTTCTCTGCTACCAAATACAATATCAAGCTTGTTTGAAGCTAGTTCATTCAGAAGCCAAACTATTTCGGAAGGTTCGTGCTGACCGTCTCCATCAATAGTTATAATATAGTCCGCCCCTATACTTACTGCTCTGTCACACCCAACCCGAGTAGCAAAACCCACCCCCCTGTTTTCTTTTAAAGTAATAGTCTCAACACCCTTATTTTTGGCAATTAATGAAGTAGAATCACTTGAGCCATCATCAACTACAATAACCTTATCTACATACTTTTTTACTTCTCTGATGACTCCGCCAATTCTCTCCGCCTCATTATGAGCGGGAATAACCGCTACTATTTTAGATGAGTTTTTCATAATTTATTCATGTCGATATAATTTTCAAAAGAAGTAAATTTAAAAGTCCCAAGGATTCGACGGATTTTTTTAAGATAATTACCTATATTATAATAACTCACCATACGACTTATGATACCAACATTCAGCCTGGGAATATAGGCATAGGTCTCCCAAGGATGAAAGTAAAAATTTAAGGACCGACGGCGGACAACACTTTTTAGCATAGGCTTCAAAAAGAGGTAGGGTATAACCCTTCCATATATGCCACCTGTGCAAGGAAGCGGAAAAAATGAGGGACCGCAAACCGAAAAAGGAAACTCTAGAAGAGAAGAATCGGGTGAGTCATTGAAAATATCTGCTGAAGATATGCGATAGATTCCTCTGGTAGCTCCCGGAGCACCGTAAATTGGCGTTTTCATAGGAAAAATACTGGAATCATACCTATAGCCTTCCTCCTGAAGAACATTCACTGCCCAGGAAGTGTTTTCATCTAAAGATGCGCAGGGAGCTCTAAATCCTACCGGTCTCTTACCGGTTATTTCTTCGATTATGTCTGAAGTTTCTTTCAGTTCTTTCCTGAATGCTTCAGGCTTAAGCTCCCATAAGGGTGTGTGGGAATAACCGTGAGATGCGATCTCGTGCCCCTGCATGTCTATCTCTTTTATCAGATCTGGATCCTCGGCGGCGATAGACCCTAAAACAAAAAAAGTAGCAGAATAACCCTCTTCCTTAAAAAGATTCAGTATTGGAATTGTCGCCTCTCGAATACAGGAAGCAGGCGGTCTTTCACCAGAGACCGCTTGTCTTAAAAATCCGCTAGTATGCCAGTCCTCTAAATCTACAGAAAGTAGATTAATCATTATTTAGGTTGTTCGCCTAGACTGCTTTCATAAAATTTTGGGATTTTCTCAACAGCCTGGCAAATATCTTGATAATCAAGTCCCACTCTTTCTAGATAATTTTTTACTGCATCATGTCTTATTCGGTTCTCTTCCTTTACCAGAGCTAGAGCAGTACTACGATTTATTATCCCCTCTCTTACCTGATTACTCCTGAAGCAGTCGTTCTCAGTGAAACCCCCTACCGTGTAATAAATTAAATTGTAAAATGGTGAAGTTCCGTCATCCGTTCTCCAGGTCTGAATTGTGTCTTTCGCACACTCCCAATTATACTCGTTTACCAAGGTCTGCACCACCTCCGCTTCATCCCATTTCAAGTAATGCCAGAGATAGTGAAACTTATAT
>JAAZFS010000137.1 GCA_012511615.1 Elusimicrobiota bacterium
ATTCTAAGATGAGCTCCTACAGTAATTGCCCCTATAATTACCGGCGACTCTACATTGATAAGATAGCACCTAAACCTAGGCATTTCTTTGCTATCGGTCACTCCTGTCATGAAACTTTTGAAGCCTTTTACGCTAGACCCTATCAGTCCAATCTGAAAGATTTGAGACAGATGTTTGAAGAAAACTGGCATAGCGAAGGTTATAGGGATGCCGAGGAAGAAGCCGAATATAAGAAAAATGGCTGGGAGTGGATAAAAAACTATTATCACAAATATATTGACGGCCAGTATAAGCAGGCTTGGGATATTGAGCTTTATTTTCAGCTCCCCATAGGAAATGATTATGTGGTGATTGGATATATTGACCGTCTTGAAAAAAATGATGACGGAACTTTTACCATTCTTGACTATAAAACAGACCCCAAGCTCAGGACTCAAGAAGAGGTGGACGACGATATGCAGTTAACCTTTTATTACTGGGCCATGAGAGAGTTGGGCATAGATGTCTCAGCTCTTTCTCTGGAGTTTCTCTGCTTCAACGAGCGGGTAGTTACTCATAGAAAACCTGAGGATATCCAGCCCTTCCTTGACCTTGTAAATACTTTAGTCGGTGAAATGGCGGAGAAGGAAAGACTCTATAATGAGATTCCTGAAGATGATCCTAATAGGGAAGCAAAGGGTAATGAACTCTTTCCGGCTAAAATAAACCATTACTGCGGAGGTTGTGACCACCTGATAGGTTGCCCGAGAGAACAGGAAATCAGAACCGAGTATGCGGATTACGTAATGAACTTGGAATCCGAGGAAGAGCCTTTAGTAGAGCCGGATATAGAAGAACTTGAAGAGGATAAACAAAAACAATGAGAGTAAAAGCTTTTATGGGGACGGTTATAGCGGCTTTTGCCCTGCTTGTTCTCTTTGTATTGTTTCATCCCAATTACCGGCCTGTTTGGAAAGGGGTTTTTGAACGCAAGGCGCTTGAAGACCCAATTCTAGAGGTGACTTACTTCTATGTGGGGCAGGGCGATGCAACCTTGGTAAGAGATGTTAGAGAGGGTGGCAAGGTGATGCTGATAGATGCTGGTCCCATTCCCGAGGTAGAGCAGTTTGTTACTGCGGGATTTCTCAAAGGAACTCACCATGCAGAAGTAACCATTGCCCCTTTTCTTAGAGAAGAAGGTATTGAAAGAATTGACTATGTTGTCGTATCCCATAAGGACGGTGACCATATAGGTGGGATACCTTATATAGTAGAAAATTTTGATGTAGGTCTTGTCTATGATAATCCCACCCGGATTACTGGTGGACTGATAGATGAAATGTATTCTGCAATCCGGGATAAAAAAGAGACTGATCTTGTAGTCGGATATGCTGGGATGGAGATAGATTTTGGAGAAGATATACTCTGCCAGTTTGTAGGCCCCTTAAGGGAATACCGTGGGACTGGTTCTGATGAGAATAATAATTCTCTTGTCTTAAGGATTACCGTAGGAGATGTTTCTTTTCTCATGACTGGAGATATGGAAATACCCGCTGAATTAGATATGCTCAGTTATGGGGAGAAAATCCATACAACCATTGTTAGTGCTCCTCATCACGGCTCCGCTTCATCAAGTACCAGGCCTCTTCTCAATCTTCTTAAACCGGAAATTGCCGTTATATCGGTGGGAAGATACAATCCATATGGTCTTCCTGACTTTGATGTTATAAGAAGATACGAGGCCCTTGGTACAGAAATATACAGGACTGATTTAGACGGACATATTACTCTTGTAACAGATGGGATAAATTACCGGATTACCACAGAGCGCCGATGAGTATAAGGGAGTTTTTCGAAAAAGAAGTGGCTCTCTTGCCAGCAAATTTTCTTAAATATTCCATACTTATATTTGCGGCTCTTTCACTTGTACTTCATTTTTCCGCAACTTATACTGAGATGGCCATAAAAGAGTTGACCACAGAATATTATTCAGCCATACCCTTTCATCAAGCATATTTAGAGAATATTGAGCAGATACTCCGGCAGGGGAAATATATTCAGATTATGGCCTCTGCCTTTATCAGTCTTATTGTATCCTTTAAACTGACAAACCAAAATCGTTGCTTAAGGAAAATTAAAGAAGAATCCGAAAGGGGCTAAAGTCCTTTTGATATAAAATAGAATCGTCGGATATTTTCGGAGTAGGAGCCCGAAAAAGGAGGATGACTATAGCAAAAGGAAGCTTTAAAAAATCTGCTTTTCGCCGTAGATCTTTTCCTGCGGCATTTTTTCTAATCCTACTTATTGGAGCTGCCGGCTACCTTAGAATACTCTATCTAGAAAACAAAATCAGTCTTGATTTTTTAAAGAAAAACCCCAGACTCTCAAAACCCCAACCTGAATTTCCTTCTTCTAAAAAAAAGGGCTTTATTTATGTCCATATTGACGGTGAAGTTAATAATCCGGGACTATATTGCCTTAGTGAAGGTTCTCGCCTAGGCCACTTGATTGAGGAGGCTGGCGGACTAACTACTTTCGCTAGTAAAGGGGACTTAAATCTCGCCTTAAGTTTAATTGATGGGACTAAAATCCATATTCCAAAACAAGGAATATTTAAGAGGGCCGGGATAGGTCAGGCACCCCCACCGACCTATATAATTCCTCCGATAATAGTGGAGCGGATAGAGGG
>JAAZFS010000138.1 GCA_012511615.1 Elusimicrobiota bacterium
ACTTATATCTAACCGCATATGTTGTAAGGTAATCAAAGAATATTTCCGGTGCCGCAGAGTTAAAATATCGAGGATTCCTAATGTATTGCTTTATAGAATTAAGTGTAAATCGTATTTTCAGAGAAAAAGGCATATGGTGCATTACTCCCCCAGGTTCCCCGGAACTAATCCCAAGCAAATTCCATTTAAAATCTGTGTTCTCCAGCTCATTTCCCCTACCCAAAACCACAGGTTTTATAGCCCGCTTTTTCGCAAGCCGGGAGACCCAAAATTCTGCAGGTTTATCTCCTGCCATAAAAAGCACTACCATCCCCAAGTGAGGCTTTTTAATCCAAGCAAGTATGTTGGCTTTGATGTGGGATCTTTTTTTCTCAATATTTGAGTTAATTACCACGTGCTCTACTCCTAATCTGCCAACCATCCGGGCTTGGTTCCTCCGGCCTATGTCATCCAGCATACCCCAGTTATATGTTACAGCAATAGGATTCATTCCTAATACTTTTTTTAGATAGTGCAAGGCATAGGCGCTATCTCTACCCCCGCTAAAGGCTAAAATACAATCAGGTTCCCCATTTTTCTTCTTGTACTTAAGAAGCTTGTCTTTTAATTTTTCTTCACCAGCATAGGTAATTTTTTTATAGTTGTGACAAAAATTACAGACCCCATTTTCATCAAACTTAATACTGGGCATGGTCTCTGGCAGGACGCATTTTGTACATCTTTTGAGGTCTATTGAATCAATCGGTTCTCTAGGAGCTCTCTTTAGTAAATCCTTATAATAGTCCTCTGAGGATTTTCGGGGTTTTTTTGGAAAAGGCTTGAGGGGGGGAAGATTAAATTTTGTTCTGCTAAAATCTTCCAGATTTACCTCCAGACCTTCTCTGGCGAACAGCTGACTTATCTTGTAGTCCTTGTCCTTCTTGAAAACAAGGGCCCGCTCTTTAAGGTTAAGTAAAACAATTTTTGACGATGCAAAAACAAGCAGTCCGGGAAGATTTGCAGACTCCATAATATAGAGAGAGCCAGTATTGCTCGTCAGAAGTAGAGAAGACTTATTTCTTTCTAAAAGAGCCAGCGAAGCGGAGCCCTCAAGCTCAGAGCAAACTTTGCAAACAGACTCTTTAATAGAGTTCCCATCTTTTAAAAGCTTTGTTAAGAGTCCTCCAAAAACTTTCTCATTACTATCCTCTTTTTCTAAGCTGACTGAATATTTATCTGCCAAATTCTCTGTGTTTACTATCACACCACTAGAAACTAGTGATAGAATCTCACTATTGAAAATAGATGAATCTTCCTCTTTTATAGGACCGAAACTTCCAGGGGGTCGAATACTGGCTAGAAGAGATCCAGTCTGGGAAGAAGCAAGAGAAGTTTTTGAATATAAAGTCTTAAGAAACTTATCTTGGTAGTCTTTATATACCCTGCCCCGTGGAAATCTTTTTGCTTTAAAGGGAGCTTGGAATATATTATTTTCGCTATCAGTGTGGAATAAAGAACTAACTGATGCCCTGCCTCCAGGTCCAGTGACAAAAAGAAAATATTTCAAGAGATTCCGCAGAGATTTTTCTGGCAGTGGAAGATCTTTTTTTATAGTAATTCCCAATATCTCGCAGATTTTATCCACCTTTCCTGAGTATGAAATTCTCTATCACAAGATAATCCAAACCCGAGGCATAAAAACTCCTAAGGGCATCCTCTGGAGACGCCACAATCGGCTCTTCGTTTACATTGAAAGAAGTATTTAAAAGACCATAAACCCCAGTCAGATCGCCAAATTTTTTTATGAGTTCCCAATATTTTTTTGAGCTATCCCTGCTTACAATCTGTGGCCGTGTAGTAGAATCCACGTGTATGGCGGCAGGCATATCAGAATCCGCTTTCGGTGTGGTTTTGAAAGCTATACCCATAAAGGGTGAATCAAAGGGATTCAAAAGATAATCATTCATATTTTCTTTTAATATTGAAGGAGCAAAAGGTCGCCATTTTTCCCTGCCTTTGACTCTCTTGTTTACTATATCCTTTGTCTTTATATCTCTGGGGTCGGCTAAAATAGACCGTCCCCCAAGAGCACGCGGTCCAGCCTCAAGCCGGCCCTGAAACCATCCTAGGAGATTCCCTTTAGCAAGAAGTTCTGCTGCTCTCCCAGAAATATCCTTCTCTTTAGAATAATCAGCTTTTGTTTTTTTCAAAACCGCCTCGACCTCTTCTGAGGAATAACCGGGACCCCAGTAAGAATGAGTTAAAGAAAAACGCGGATTAAATCCTAAGTTTGCCGCTACAAGCAGAGCTGCCCCAAGTGCTGTGCCAGCATCTCCAGGAAGAGGAGGCAGGTAAATATTTTCAACCGATGGATGTTCAGAAAGATGCCCGTTCATCCGGCAATTTAAAGCTATACCACCAGCTACACATAGATTTGAGGAAACTCCCTCCCCATTTTTAAAACGACTCAGCAGGGAAACGACGCTCTCCTCTAGAGTATCCTGAGCAGCCCGTGCTATATTTTTATGCCTCTGACTTATTTCTTCTCCCTTGAATCTGGGTGGTCCTAAGTCCTCCTCCATTTTTTTGCCGAATACTTTTCCGTTCCTATGTGCTCCCAAAAATGAATAGGCTGGATTATGCCGGTATGAACCATCCTTTTTCAGACTTATTATACGGGAGAAAATCTTTTGGATTTCCTCATCTTCCTCTCCATAGGAGGCCAGAGCCATAACCCTTCCTTCGTGTCTGTCGGGAAGATAACCCAGATACTCCGTAACGCTTTTATAAAACCACCCGAGAGAATCAGGTATGGTGTAAGTGAAAACTTTCTTCAGTTTATCACCCTCACCTATGTATCCGCTTGTTGCCTTATTCTCACCACTTCCATCAATAATGAGAATATCAGACTTGTCGAAAGGAGAAGTATAAAAAGCTATAGCAGCATGGGCCAGATGATGAGTTATAAACCTTACAGGAGGTAATTTACCGGTAAACCCCTCGCTCCTAAACATTTCAGTAAGAAGTTGGCGGATATTTGCCGGTTGGTACTTAGAAATCTCGCCCGAAGCTCCAGTCTTTCGAAACAAACTTAGAGGGGATCTTTTCAAGGCAGTTGCAGCAAGAAATAAGGGCATCCTCAGTCTGTAAAAATTTGCATCCCAAGCAAAAGCAATGACTGATATATCTGAAAGCCCTATTCCCTCA
>JAAZFS010000139.1 GCA_012511615.1 Elusimicrobiota bacterium
CCGCTTGATGATATAGTAAAAATCTGGAAGCGGGTCTATGATATGTATGGCGAGTCTCATATAATGATGACCGGCGGAGAGCCAAGTCTCTATCCTAACTTTATAGAGATGGTTGATGAACTTTCCAAGTTTCATACTGTCAAAGTGACAAGTCAACTTAGTGGAGATTTTTATACTTTTGCCAAGAAAATTAATCCAGAGCGGGTTGTTCTTGATATGAACTTTCATCCTTTCGAGGCGAAATTGGAGCCCTTTATCAGAAAGGTCCTTACTCTTAAAAAGGCGGGCTTTTCAGGGGGAGTATGCTATTTGGCCTATCCGCCGCAGATGGATAAAATGAAATACTACGAAGAGAAATTTCGTGAGAATGACATAGGATTTGCTCTGGCGGCCTACTGGGGAAAATACAACGGTGTAACATATCCAGATGGTTATACAGAAGAGGAAAGAGAGCTTATCGCCCCTTATATCGGAGATATAGACAGAATTAAATATCATCTTGAAGGGGTTAAGACCATGGGGAAACTTTGTCGGGCTGGCTATTGCTATGCTTCGGTTAAAGGAGACGGGACTGTAACCCGCTGTGGACCTTTGAGCCATAAGCCCATAGGTAATCTTTTCGATGATGATTTTAAACTTCATGATGAGCCCATGCCCTGCGAGGCAGAGGTCTGCCCTTGCGATGAGTATGTATGGCTTGTCGAGAATAAAAAGGACTGACTTCACACTGCCGGGTCAGTAAAATGAAAACTATAGAGAAGTTTTTTACTTTCGTCTGGCAGGAAAAGAAATACTAATAATGCCGCGTCTAGGCCATTTATATAGGCATTCTTCTGAAATTTAAGATGATTCTTCTATGAGAGTTACCCTTATTCGATGTCCTTGGTGGGTTAGGTATTGTCCACCTTATATACTTGGTTATTTTGCAGCCTTTTTGCGGCGTGCCGGAATTGAGGTCCGTCTTTACGACCTTAATAATATTCTCTACCACAAGATCCCCGAAGATTATAAGAAATACTGGGATGATCGGGATTATTTTTCTCTTTGGGAAAATTCTTCTTTCATCAACTGGATTCTTTCCTTATCATCGGATATCGAAAAACTTATAGATGAAATCTCTGGTCAGGGACCTGAACTTATCTGTTTTACTACTCATACACCCAATACTCTAATTAGCGAAATTCTTGCTGAAAAAATAAAGAAGAAAAACCCAGAAGCCGTGACGGTATTTATGGGGCATAAAGCAGCAAAGACCCAGATGGCTTTTGAGTTTATTGAAAAACCTTACATAGATTACGTCTGCTACGGCGAAGCAGATATACCTCTTTTGACACTTACTGGCCGACTGAAAAATTCTGTCCCTGGTGAAGAATTACCTGAGGTTGCAGGCTTTCTTGTTAAGAGAAATGGAAAAATTATTGATTGTGGAGAGGGGGCAATAGTTAAGGATTTAAATAAGGTTCCCTTCCCAGACTATTCGGATTTTAAGGCAGATATTGAAGAAAGACGTTATAGTCAGCCTGAGAGATTGGATGTATTAGAAAGCAGGGGATGTCCTAATGCCTGCAATTTCTGCTATGAACGCCTTTACTGGAAGGGCTTTAGGAGCATCTCCGGTAGAAAAATGTTTGAGCAAATTTTATATCACCGCCAGGAGTTCCCCTCGGTAAATTATTTTTATTTCAATAGTCTTCTACTTAATGGAAACTTAAAAGCTCTTGAGGAGTTTTGTGATTTAGTCCTAGAGAGCAACATGAAAATATCTTGGGCTGGTCAGGCTGCCATAAGAAAAGGTATGAAGCCAGAACTTCTTAAAAAGATGGCTCTTGCAGGATGCAATTGGCTGGGATTTGGTGTAGAGTCTGGCTCAGATTCCCTTCTTAAAAAAATGAATAAAAATCATACCTCTGAAGATGCTTATAGCCTCATCAAGTCCGCAAAAGAAGCAGGAATAAGTGTGCAAATAAATATAATCTTTGGTTATCCTGGAGAGACTGAAGAGGATTTTCAGAAAACTATTGAGTTTGTAAGACTTGTCCGCCCTTATATAGACAATGTGCTTGCAAGTCAGTCTTTCTGTACGCTTGAAAAGAGGACGTATCTGAAAGAGCACGCTGAGGCTGCAGGTATAATCGATGATGGTCATCATCTTTTCTGCGAAGCGGAAGGGGGAAACACCTATTCCGACCGTTTGAGAAAGTACGAAGAATTTTGCCGAGAGGCCTTAAAAATGGGTATACCTGAGACTTCAGGAGTTTTGTCGAAAAAACCTGACAAGTGGGTAATGTTAGGGGATTATTATACCTACAAAAAAGATTATCAGAAAGCTGCCGATGCTTATATCCGTTCTCTTGAGGACGAGGGGGGAAATAAGAGTGTGGCATTGAGGGCGGCATCTGCTCTTGGAGCAGCCGGAGATGAGGAGGGAAGGGATTCTATGTTAGAGAAGGCTTCGGAGTATGAGTCCGAAGAATTCTGTCCTCCAGAGGAAGAGGAATGAGCCGGGTAGATGAAATCCGTGCTTTTGTAAGAAATCTCGCCAGTCTTATAGAGGCGGAGCCTCTTGAAACAAAAGTCAGCGGGCAAGCCCCTTCAGAGCTTCATCTTGAACTTACATACAGGTGCGATAGCAATTGTATAATGTGTAACCTTGGAGAACTTCTTAAAGAACAGAAAACCCCCGATCTTTCTCTAGAAGAGCTTAAAAGCACTATAGAAAATTCCTCGCTTCTAAAAAATATGACCTATATTGTTTTATCAGGAGGAGAACCTTGGCTTCATCCTGAGTTTACCGATATAGCCTGCTATTTGAAGGGGAAATATCCTGATGCGGATATCCTAATTCTTTCAAATCTTATTAATTCTTCTGCCTTTTTGAAGAAGCTTCGAACCATCAAGGAAAATTGTGGAATTGATAGAATGGCCATAGGTAGTTCTATAGATGGGGTAGGAAAGGTGCACGACAAGATCAGGGGTGTTGAGGGGGCCTTTGAGTCAACCATATCTACGGCGCTTCTGATAAAAAAAGAGTTTCCTTCTCTCTATCCAACTTTCAATTTTACTCTTCAGCCAGCTAATGTTTCAGAGATTCCTGGCGTATATAAATGGTCACGGAAGATGGGTGCTCATCTCTCTTATCAGGTCATAGTTCCGAAAGAGGAACTGGGTCCAGTAAAATGGACAGAAGACAAAATCAAAGAAGCGGAAGCCGGAATAGAGGAAGTAATAGATATGATATGGGAAGAAGAGGGTTTCGGGAATTTTAATCCAGAGCAAATTTTTTCCAATTTAACTCTGATGTTTTTTCTCCTTAATTTTGAGTATATGATAAGTTACATCAGGGACCCCCGCCGTTATTATTATAACTGTCCCTGTGGGGATAAGTATGCAATGATTAGCCCCTTGGGAGAACTCTATTTTTGTCCGGTCCATAAAAACATGATGGCTGGAAACCTCAGGGAGCATGATTTTGATTCTATTTGGGCGGGGAATGAAGCTCGAAAAATCAGAGATTTTTTTAATAGCTACGCCTGTCACTGCTGGCTATCCTGTACAAATGATGGAATGATGGCGGGAAACTTTTTTCCGAAAAAAGAAGAGATAATTCATCGCCTGAGCAAAAAATGAAAAAGGAAAAGTTAACGCTGGCCATCTTGTATGGGGGGAGAGAAGATTTTTTTAAAAGCTGTCTTGATAGCTTGGCCAAGGGAGAGGAAGTAAGCGAAATTGAAGTGGCGGTAGCTGGTAACTCTTTTTCTCCAGAAATCATTGGCTATATGAAAAGTTTGCTACTTAGAATCAATTTTCATGTTCTTTCTGGAGAGTCAAAGTCTGGGCTGAGAAATTTTTTGCTGGAAAATTCCGAGGGTGAAATAGTATATTTTATTGATGATGACGTAATTCTCCCAGAGAACTTTGTTCAGACCGTTAAAAAGAAATTTAAAGAATATCCAGATGTGGCATCTATTGGGGGTCCCAATCTAACCCCAGAAGATAGTAGTTCTTTTCAGAAAGCCCAGGGAAGAGTTTTGTCTTCTCGATGGGGAGCATCAAGGATGAGTAGAAGATACCGCACCCAGGATAAAGACGCTCTTGCCGGAGAGTCATCCTTTGCACTATGCAATCTTGGCTTTAGGAAAAAAATCCTCAATAAGCATAAGATAGTGTTTGATGAACGCCTGCATTATAACGAAGAAAATGACCTTTTGGCCCGTCTGACATCTAAAGGGGAGACCCATATATTCACACCTGAAATAAGCCTCTCACATCGTCGCAGAGAAAAATTTTTCTCTTTTCTTCGTCAGGTCTTTGAATCCGGTAGGGGAAGAGCATTTTCAGTAAGAATTAATAAAGTGAATGTTGGATTTGTATATTTTATACCACTCTTCTTTTTACTATATATTTTGCTTTTGCCCTTTCTTATCAAGTACATCACTATCTTTTTTGTTTTTCCGTTAGCAATTCACTTGATTATTTCATTTTCTGTGGCCCTCTATTTTGTTTTGAAAGGCGATTCACTTCTGCTTGCGCTGATAGCTTTTTTCCTTTTTCCCCTAAGCCATCTAAGCTATGGGGTAGGTCTGGCGGCGGGGTTAATTGGCTTGAATAAAAAAACATGACCGATTTAAAATTAGATATTTATGGGGTTGGAATACTCATTTCTGGATACGAAAAGACCCTCTTTAAACTTGGAAAAGACTTTTCCTATTTTAAAAGAGACTTTGAAGGAAGAGGGGATTACAGAATACACATTGAGCATACAAAAAAGGTGGACTATTCACTTATACCCGAAGATGCAGAGCCTATTTTTACTCATCCTGAGTTTTTCATGTATCAGAGCGGTGAAAAAAAGTGCATTGATTACTGTGGGCGTGGGATATCTGTATACGATCCGAGAGACAAGCAGATAAGGCTTTATTCTCCAGATAAAGACCTTCAGCATGAGATAGCCTATCTTGCTGTCATATCTTCAGCTGGAGAGCTACTTGAAAAGAGGGGTTACTTTAGGGCTCATGGGATGGGAGTGAAGTATGGAGAGAAAACAGCGATTATGTTGGGCTCTTCAGGTATGGGAAAGACAAGACTTTTTCTTGGACTTCTTAAAGATCCAGATGTTTCAATCTATAGTGATGACATACTTTTACTGGATAAGAAACGAAATCTTTTTCCATTTCCCTTACGGATTGGAGTTAAGGCTAAAAGTGAGCTTCCAGAAGGAATAGACAAGAGCTTAGTCTATGAAATGAACAGAAGAAAGTATGGCAAGAAAATTCTCTTGGATACTTCGGCTTTTAGCGATAGAATTGCTCCACCATCACAACCATCTACCATACTTATTGCCTCTAGATGGAACTCAGAAGGTTTTAAATATCGGCCAGCCTCACGTATTAAGGTGTTTAGAATGCTTATAAGGGATATGGGTATAGGCTATGGTCTTCCACAGTTGATGGAATATATGAACCTGAGTTTTAAGTTGTCCGGTTTTCCCGGAATACTGATTAGAGGATTTAGGCGTCTTATTTTAATATTTTCTCTTTCTTTAAGTGGAAAGGCATATTATATATATCTGGGACGCGATAGTGATAAAAACACTCAAGGATTAATAGATTTATTGGAGAAAACATGAGTAAAAGAAAATTTTTGTGGCTACTTCCATATTTTCCCTATCCGATTCTTTCGGGGGGAAATGTAAGGGTATTTAATTTAATAAAACATCTTTCTGAGGAATATGACATACACTTAATTTCCTTTGTAGAAGATGGTGTAAGTGAAGAGGAAATCAAAGAAGTATCTAAATACTGTGCAAGCCTGAAGGCTATCAAAAGAATAGAGAGGGAGGGACCTCTCCCCATGATATTTCAGTGCTATGAGACCGAGGAGATGACTGCTGCTATCACAGAAGCCCTGAAAGAGGATTATGATTTTGTCCAGTTAGACTTTCTTACCATGGCCCATTATGCCAGACTGGTCAGGGTGCTTTCTTCTGCGCCCCTGGTATTTACAGAGCATGATGTTAGTTGGTTGGATTTTGATAAGTGTTTTCATAACAGACACCTTGATGAAAGGGCCAGATATGCCGAATGGATCAGGATAGTTAGAAAGGCGGATACGCTTTATGATCTTTTTGATTTAGTAATTACGGTCAGTGAATTAGACGCAGAGATTGTAAGGAAAAGATATCCTGGAAAAAGAGTTGTTGCGGTTCCTACTGGTACTGATTGTTCCCACTATACCTATGAAAAACCTGGTGATAAAACTGACCTGATATACAC
>JAAZFS010000140.1 GCA_012511615.1 Elusimicrobiota bacterium
CCAAATATTTTTTTATCTCTGACAAGTCTCTCCAAGAGTTTTCCCTCTCCGCAACCTAAGACCAAAACCTTTGAGGAGGGTTCAATCAGATTGAAAATTATTTCGTCTTCAAGTAGGGCGTTCTTTTCTCTCATTTAATTTTGATTCCTTTAAGAAAATTTTTGATTAGATGGGTCTCTTCTTTTGCTTCAAGAAGAAAAGCGTCGTGGCCGTATGAAGATTCTATCTCACAATAAGTGACTCCCACTCCTGCATATTTACAGGCCTTTACTATTTCCTGAGATTGATAAGAAGGATAGAGCCAGTCAGATTGGAAGGCTATTACAAGAAACTTTGCATCTATTCCTTCAAATATTGTTTTAACCTGCCCATCTCCAAAGATATCAAAGTAGTCCAGGGCTTTTGTAATATAAAGATAGGAATTAGCGTCAAATCTTTTTACAAAACTTTCTCCCCTATATTTAAGATAACCCTCTACTTCAAAGTTGGGAGCAAATGTAAGACTTTCTTTAGCGGATTTCATTTTCCGTCCGAATTTTGAAATCATAGATTCATCACTCATATAGGTAATATGGGCAATCATCCTGGCCAATGATAGGCCTTTTGCGGGAACATCTTTTCCGTAGTAATTTCCTTGGTTCCAGACCGGATCTGACATAACCGCCTGCCGGCCAACCTCTCCCAGAGCAATCTGTTGGGGAGAATGCCTGCCTGCCGTAGCTATTGGTATGACGCTTTTTAGTAAATCGGGATAGAGAACTACCCAGGCCAAAGCCTGCATTCCTCCCATGGAGCCTCCCGCGACAGTTAAGAGGGTTTCTATTTCTAGATAATCAATAAGTCTCTTTTGGGCCAATACCATATCCCCTATGGAAATTGCCGGAAAATCAAGAGCATAAGGTTTTCCTGTATCAGGGTTTATGGAAGAAGGTCCGGTAGATCCGCTACATCCGCCTATGACATTGGAACAGATAATAAAATATTTATCAGTATCAAAGGCTTTTCCAGGACCTACCATATTTTCCCACCATCCATCAGCTTGTCCCAGATAGCCACCAGAAACATGGCTGTCTCCAGTAAGTGCATGACATATTAAAATGGCATTGGTTTTATCCTTGTTGAGTTCTCCGAAAGTTTCATAGGCTAGTTCAACTTCCTTCAGAGTCTCTCCGGACTCTAGGACCAAATCCTTGAATTTAAATATTAGAGGAAGGGAATTGTCAGTCGTCATTTTTTAGCTTAAGAATTCTCAAACAGCCAAGTAGAAAGATATCTTTCTCCTGAATCAGGAAGTATCACAACTATTTTTTTTCCCTTGTTTTCATCTCTAGAGGCAACTTTGATGGCAGCCCATAGGGCAGCACCGCTTGAAATTCCTGCAAGAATACCTTCTTTTCTGGCAAGCTCTCTAGCAGTCTCACCTGATTCTTTGTCTCCCACTGCGATTATCTCATCAATAATATCGGTATCTAAAACTTCTGGGATAAAGCCTGCTCCGATACCCTGTATTTTATGTATACCGGCCTTGCCTCCGCTTAAGACTGCGGAGTTTTCAGGCTCAACTCCAATAATCTGAATCTTTTGGTTTTTCTCTTTTAAGGCCTGGGCTGTTCCAGTAAGAGTACCTCCGGTTCCGATACCGGCAACAAAAATATCAATTTTTCCACTGGTATCTTCCCAAATTTCTTGGGCTGTGGTATTTCTATGGATTTCTGCATTTGCAGAATTATTGAATTGCTGAAGTATTATTGCACCAGGCGTAGATTCTGCTAACTCATCAGCTTTTTCTATGGCACCCTTCATTCCTAAATCTCCATCAGTTAAAACAAGTTCCGCTCCG
>JAAZFS010000141.1 GCA_012511615.1 Elusimicrobiota bacterium
AAGGTAGCCCAGTATGAAAGTGTGCTTCAGGAATATCGGGACTCCTTGGATAAGGCAGCTGCTGAAAAAGAAGCACTTGAGGGGCGTGTAACTGAGCTCTTGAATATGACGGGAGGTTCTGGTGGCGCGCCAGGAGATTCTGCTTCGGATAGGGAAGTCTCTGAGCTCCGGGAAGAGAATCAAGGGCTTTTGGAAAAAATAGAGGGGAACGAAGAGTTATTGAATGAATACAAGGCTCGTCTCTCCGAATTGATGCTCCGCAACAGCCAGCTTGAACAGGGGCTTTCCATTCCTGTAGCAGAGCCTGCAGAAGCCTCCGATCCAGATAGTGATGAAAAAATCAGGGAACTTCAAGAGGCAAATGATAAACTTAAGGAAGAGATAGAAAACCTCAAAATATCTGCTTCAGAGGAAAAAGATGATGCTGACTCTGAAGAGTTGAAAAAACTTAGAGAAGAGAATGCTGTCCTCAATCTCCGGATAACTGATATTCAGGAAAAACTTGTTTTAGCAGAAGAGGCAAAGGAAGCTGGCCCAAGCTCAGAGGAAATAGCTGCTTCTGAAGGATTGAAGGCAGAACTCGCTAGCAAGATAGAAGAAAATCAGCTTCTTACTGTAACAATAAATGAAATTCAGGAGAAACTTGCTGCAGCCGAAGCTGCCAAAGAGGAGGCTCCTGCTCCGCTTGATCCTGTCCTTCTTGATGAGCTAAATTCTGAGCTGGACAAACTTAAAGCTGATAATGAAAAACTGAAAGAAGAAATTAGAGAGAAAGAGGAAGCTGCTGCCCTGTCTGAAAGTCAGCCGGCCCCTTCGGAAGAACTTGTAGAGGAGAATCTGGGTTTAAAGGAAAAGCTTTCTTTTCTGGAAACCACTCTTTCCGATTACAAAAATCAGATAGAAGCCCTGAATGAGGTGAAAAAAAATCTTGAGGAACAAAGTATTTCTAAGGGTGAGGCAGAGGCAGAGGCAGAGGAGTCTGCTGAACTTATTTCTTTGAGGGAAGAGAAGGCAGGGTTAGAAGGGCAGGTTAATGAACTTCAGGCAGCCTTGGCTTCACATCAAAAGCAGATGGAGGAACTTCAGAGCCAGATGGATTCTCCACCTTCTATGGAACCGGAAGTTTCTGTGCCATCTCCAGTTAGTGAAAGTAAGCAACTCTCCAGAGGGATAGACAAGTTGAAAGCCAAGCTTAGGAATAAGAAAAATGAATAGCCTGAAAGTGAAAATTCGGCGAAATACTTTTCTAAGAATTGGGCTTGTTTTTCTTTCTCTTTGCCTGTTTTCTCCACTCATTTTAAAAGCGAGTGCATCAGATTTGGATCTAATATTTTCAGATGCGGAAAAACTCTATGCTGAAGGAAAGTATGAAGACGCGATAGAAAAATACAACGACATAATAGCTCAAGATCCGGGCTATGAAGATATCTGGGAGATGCTCTATCGTGCTGAGGATCAGCTTGACCTAACCGAAGATATGTACCAAGAGGCTCTTGTTCTGTATGAAGATGGGGATTTTGAAAAGGCCTCAGATATACTTACTCAGGCCCGGGGGATAGATTCCAATAATTACAAAATCAAAGTACTTTCCGATAAAATATTTGACGAGATGCTTTTAGGGTTTGACTTTGGAGATGATTTTGAGCTTCCTGAACTTCCTCCTGATCCGGCACCCAAGGCTGAGCCAAAACCGGCCAAGGTGGTTTCAGAGCCAAAGCCAGAGCCTACACCTGAGCCTGCTCCCCAACCTAAGCCTGCTGTAAAGGCAGCACCCAAGGTGGAACCAGAGCCAGTAAAGCTAGTGGCAAAGCCGGAGCCCAAACCTGCTCCCGCCAGAGAAATCTCCAAGCCTGCACCACCTTCAGCCCCTGCACCTGTAAAAGTACCGGAACCGGCGCCTGCTCCATTAAGAGAAACCAGAGTTCCTTTGGAGGCACCTAGTCAGCCTGAAAGGGCTTCAGTGCCTGAACAAATACCCCCATCTAGAGAAACCTATGAGGAACTTGAGGCAGCTTTCATCGATGAAGATGACGAATTTCCTTATGATGACTATTCCGATATTTATGCGGAAGAATTGGAAGATCTGGAAGAGCCAGAAGAAGAATATTTTGACTATATTGCTGCTTGGTATGAGTTGAGGGAAGAGATAGATGAGGACTTGGCGGCAAGTATTGATGAACTTATGATGATGGCCATCAGGGAGGTAGATAGCCAGACTTCAAGAGTAATAAATCTTGAGAGAAGAGAGGGGGAGCTGGAAGATGAGAGAGATAGTTGGAAAGTAAATGCACTTGCCAGTGGTGGCGCTGGGATAGTTTTACTTCTATTTGGAAGTATTTTTCTTGTTACGCGACAAATCAAAATCGGAAAGTTGAAAACTCAATTGAAGGCAAAACCCACTCCAGATGAGGCGAAAGCTCCTGTTCCTGTTGCAGATTTTGATACAAAAATGAAACAGATAGGCCTTATTGAATCGAAGATGATAGTCAAAGCCCCTGATAAAGCACTTGATAAACTGGCGGAATATATAGATGACGAAGACTATCGCATCAAGATAAGAATAATAGAGGTGATTCATAAAATAGACCCTGCTATAGCGACTGAAATAGCAAGAGATATAATAGTCGAAGAGCAAGACCCAATCCGTAGTGCTGCCTGTGATTTATTAGGCCGGCTTGATTCAGTTGAGAGTGCAGTAGCTATCTTTGAACTTTTTAAATATCAGGGGCCTGAAACCTCAGATATTAAAGACCTGCTTGAGGAAAAGCTAAGAGAGCTTTCCGCTCGGGAGCTTCCTGTAGCATTAAAGGAAGAGATCCTATCAAAACTTGGAGAATCAGATTCTCCAACCAACACACCCGAGTAATTCCCCAAAACTTATAAACTATTGCTTGAAAATATAAATAAAATCTGCTATATTCTTATGCTATTTATTTAGGGCAGTTACATAATAAAAAAGGAGGAATTATGGACAGCGAAAAAGTGTTGAAGCAGGCAAAAAAATACGAACAAGAGATGATAGACTTTATGCGTGAACTTATTGCTATTCCTGGCATAAGTAGCGAAGAAGGTCCAGTCATCGAAAGAATAAAACAAGAGATGGAAGCTGTCGGCTTCGACGAAGTCTTTACAGATGAGATGGGAAATATTTTTGGCCGGATTGGTAATGGAAAAACCATTATCGCCATGGATGCCCATGTAGATACCGTAGACGTTGGAAGTCTTGATGAGTGGAAATGCGATCCATACGAAGGAAAACTTGAAGACGGCATTATATACGGCCGTGGAGCAAGTGACCAGCGTGGTGGTATGGTTAGCATGGTCTATGCCGGAAAAATAATCAAAGATCTTGGTCTAGAAAATGATTATACCCTTTACGTTGTTGGAAGCGTTCAGGAAGAAGACTGTGATGGTCTTTGCTGGCAGTACATTCTAAATGAAAAAGTCCTTGAGCCGGATTGTGTGGTTATTACTGAGCCGACCAATCTGAATATCTATCGCGGACACAGGGGAAGAATGGAAATTGGAGTAAGGACAATAGGTGTATCCTGTCATGGCTCCGCTCCTGAGAGAGGTAAAAATCCTGTCTATATGATGTCCCGGATTATTGACGGAGTAGAGAAGCTTAACGAAAGAATTAAAGATGATGCTTTTCTAGGAAAGGGAACAATTACTATCAGTTATATTGACTGTAAAACCCCCTCCCTCTGTGCAGTACCAGCTGAGTGCTATATCCACTTAGACCGTCGTCTTACCGCAGGTGAGACCAAAGAATCAGCCTTAGCGGAAGTAGAAGAAGTGATCAAGGCAGCCGGATTAGATTCATCAGAATATGAGGTTAATATCCTCAATTATGATACACCGAGTTATACCGGCTTTGTCTATCCAACAGAAAAATACTACCAAGTCTGGGTCTTGGATGAAGAGCATGCTCTTGCCCGCGCTTCGGTAGAAACCTATGAAAAACTATTTGGCGAGAAGCCTTTTGTCGATAAATGGACTTTCTCAACAAATGGAATTGCTACCATGGGAATGCACAATGTACCGACAATTGGATTTGGCCCTGCCAATGAGATTTATGCTCACTCTGCAGATGACCAGATTCCAGTAGACCACTTGGTAAAGGCTGCCGCTTGGTATGCCGCTTTCCCAAAAGTGTTCATGGCAACGAAATAAAAGATCTAAGGAGAAACAACTATGAGAAACATTAGACAGAGATTAAATGCTTTAGAGAAGTTGAACTTTGATATGTACAGAAAAGATTTTCTGCTTACAGCTGACAAAAGTCAAGACGATCTTGAAGCAGTAATAGGGTTGGCAGAGGTGATAGAAGGTCTCTACAGGAATAATATATCGGCCAGAGCTTTTCAGAGTGGCCTTGCAGTATCTATCTTCAGAGACCAGTCTACAAGGACGCGTTTCTCTTTCGCATCGGCAACCAATCTGCTTGGCTTGGCCTTGAACGAGTTCGATGAAAGCAAATCCCAGGTAACCCATGGAGAGACCCTCCGTGAAACAGCCAATATGATTTCTTTCTTGACCGAAGCGATAGGTATCCGTGATGATATGTATATCGGAAAAGGTAATGCCTATATGAGAGAAGTAGGGGATGCGCTTGATGAGGGATTTGAAGAAGGTGTTTTAAACCATCGCCCCGCTATAGTAAATCTCCAGTGCGATATAGATCATCCCACGCAGAGCATGAGTGATCTTGCTCATATGAAAAATTATTTCGGTGGAGATCTTGAGAACCTCAGAGGAAAGAAAATTGCAATGACTTGGGCCTATTCTCCGAGTTATGGAAAGCCTCTTTCCGTTCCACAGGGAATAATTACCTTAATGTCACGTTACGGTATGGAAGTTCATCTTGCCCACCCCGAAGGCTACGACTTGATGGATGAAACTATTGAGCAAGCCAAGAATTTCTCTAAAGAAACCGGTGGCAGCTTTAAAGTATCCAACTCTATGGAAGATGCTTTCAAGGATGCAGATGTAGTCTATCCTAAGAGCTGGGCCCCATTTGCGGTCATGGATCAGAGGACAAAAATTATTGATCAGGGTGCTGATCAGGTTGCCCTCGATGAGCTTGAGAAAGAGTGCCTGAATACCAACGCAAAATATACGAACTGGGAATGTGACGCAGATATGATGAAGCTTACCAAGGGTGGAAATGCCCTTTATATGCATTGTCTGCCTGCAGACATATCTGGGGTATCCTGCGAAGAAGGAGAAGTATCAGCGGATGTTTTTGAGAAAAACCGCATAAATACTTACGTTGAAGCAAGGTACAAACCCTTTGTGATTGCTGCAATGATTCTTGCATCACGTTTCAGAGATCCTGTTGCGCTTATGGATAGCTTCTACAGGAAAAGAAACCGCAGAAGCGGATCTTTCAGCGTATAAAAAAATAATAAATTCGGTCCGGGCTACGGCCCGGACTGAATTATTTTAGAATACTCCATAATGGCTTCGGCAAAAGCTTTTGCTGCAGAGCCACTCCCATTATAACGCTTAATAGCGTTGAACCTGTCTCGCCGATAGTGCATGGCTGAAAGCCTCCAAGCGAAAAACCCTATAGCATCTGGCATGTGATAGGGATCAAAGATGCCATCATCATCAATATCCAGACGTTCTTTTCTGCGCCAATCGGATACAGTGGTAAACCAGAAAGGCATCATCTGGCAGTAGCCAGCCCCCCCTAAAAAACTTGATGGCGCATAAGGGTCTATCCGTATGAAGGGATCTTCCATCCCCCTAAGGAGCCCCTCAATATTATCAAGTGCAAATTTTCTTCTTCCTGGGACATCTCTGTATAAAGAAATTAAGGCGTTGAATATTTTATGTGGAGGTTTCATCTTGCCCCAAGAGTACTCTACTCCGGCAAGGCCAGCAATATCCCAGATAGCTTCTTCCGGAAGGCTAAACCGGCGTATAGCCATTAAAAGATCATCTTTGTATTCTTCAACAAATTTTCTACCTGCCCTATAACCTGCCTCAGTAAAGAGACCGAATGCCGGTCTTTTATAGAATTCCACTGTAATTTTATTGTACTGTTTTTGGGCTGGAGCAGTACGCTTATAAATCTCAAATCTGGGATCCTTGAAAAGGTCACTAAGAATTTCAGGATCAAAATGCTCAGACAATTCTAAAAAAACTTCTGAGTGCTGGCCATCGTAGAGTCCGGCGTATGAGGGCCGGGAGGTCAAAAAGCCGAAGAAAATAAAATATAGGATAAAAAACTTTTGCATATATTCAGGTAATAATAATAGATGACTGAAAACAATTCAAATTTCCAAGTTTGAATCTCCAGCTCTTAAAATCTAATATAAAAATATATGATTAAAGAAAATTTATGTTTTTTATGTGGCAGTAATAAGAATCAGCCTATTTCTGGACCCCTCCAGCGTAGCTATAGAAAATGTTTAAATTGTGGACTGGTATATGTAACAAGGGAATTTTTTATCTCTGAAAAAGAAGCCCGCAGAAGATATCTAAAGCATGAAAATACTCCTGATTCGATCGGATATACTGAGTTTCTCAGAAAAGCAGTGAATCCTGTCTTGCCTTTCATAGAGAGAGGATCTAAGGCGCTTGACTTCGGATGTGGTCACCAACCTGTCCTTGCGGGTATTCTTGAAAGTCTCGGGGTGGAATGTGATTATTATGACCCTCTTTTTTTTCCAGAGGGAATAAAAAAAACATCTTACGACTTTATTTTCTCAACAGAAACTTTTGAACATTTTCAAAATCCTGCAAGAGAAATTTCTTTAATTTATTCTCTTCTCGCTAGGGGCGGTTATCTTTCAGTAATGACAAAGTTTTTAGACTCAGAGATAAATTTCTCCAGTTGGCACTATGCTATGGATTCGACGCATCTAATTTTTTATGGAACCCAAGTTTTCAGCTATATAGCAGAAAAATGGAATTTTTCAATTTTTTATATGGACTCTGAAAGCCTGGTTGTTTTTAAGAAGGAGTAATACTTAATTTATAATCATTTAACCCTAATGAACTCACCTGAAAAACTTCAGAGTAAAATAGCTTTATAAAAACTCAAATACTAGCGAAAATATTTGACAAATTGACTATAAAATAGTAACAATTCTTATTACTATGAAAATGACAAAACAAAGAAAAGTAATACTTGAAGTCCTTAGAAAGACTGACTCGCATCCGTCTGCAGATAAAATCTATGAAGATGTAAGAAAAAAAATACCTGATGTAAGTCTTGGGACTATTTATAGAAATCTTGATAAGCTTTCGGAGTCAGGCCATATATTAAAGCTGGACAAGGGTTTAGGACAGAGAAGGTATGATGGAAATACCCATCCACATCACCATATGGTATGCAAGACTTGCTGTCAGGTTTTTGATGTGCCTGAAAATGTAGAAATATCCGTAGATTTTGATGAAGAAGAATTGGATGGCTTTAATGTAAATGATTATGT
>JAAZFS010000142.1 GCA_012511615.1 Elusimicrobiota bacterium
AAAACCCTTGTGCTGGATGAACTTTTTGAGAAACACAGGGCCCTGTTTATTGCCATAGGTGCGGGCCTGCCCTGGTTTATGGGGATACCCGGAGAAAATTTAAATGGTGTATACTCTGCTAATGAATATTTAACCCGGAGCAATCTAATGGAAAGCTATAATTTTCCAGAGGCCCATACTCCGATTAAAGCCGGTCAAAGGGTTGCAGTGGTTGGGGGTGGAAATGTTGCTATGGATTCGGCCCGGACGGCCCTTCGCTTGGGTGCTGAAAAAGTCTATAATATTTATAGGAGATCTCGGGATGAGATGCCGGCCCGCGATGAGGAAATAGAAAATGCTCTAGAGGAAGGAGTTGAACTTGTCCTTCTGTCTAACCCTGTGGAGCTTCTTGGGGATGAAAATAATAATCTTAAAGGGGTGAAATTACTCAGGATGGAGCTTGGCGCGCCGGATGAATCCGGAAGAAGGCGTCCCGTAGAAGTTCCTGGGAGCGAGTTTGAACTGGATCTTGATGTTTTAGTTATGGCAATAGGAAATGGTCCCAATCGATTGCTTTTAGAGACTATACCAGAACTTAAGCTTAATTCTTGGGGCTATATTGAAGTGGATGAGGATGGCCTTTCGTCAATTGAAGGCCTCTATGCGGGAGGAGATATAGTGACAGGATCGGCCACGGTCATAAGTGCTATGGGAGCTGCCCGGCGAGCTGGCAGGGCTATTAGAGCTTCCCTGAAAATATGAGTAAAAACAAGAAGAAAGAAGTTATAGAAATAAGGTGCCCAAAATGTGGGACTCCGGCCAAATCAAGAAAAGATTTATTTTGCTCGGAATGCGACCACGGACTTTTTACACCGCCGATTACCAATAGTTGGAGTCTGAAGGTCATTCTGACTATAATTCTTGTGGTGGTTGTATTTTATCTTCTCTTTCTTATCTTTAAAGAGCCCCTATATTTTATGCTGGATATGGTTTAACCTGTCCGCTCTTAAATTGACAAGTATCCGTCAAATTAATAATAATACATACTTGAATAAATATTTGATAACGAAATTAAGGAGTATATGATGGCAGTACCAAAAAGAAGACATTCCAAAGCAAGGACCCGTAAGAGAAGGTCCTCAAAAAAAATAAAGCCTGATACAGTTAGTGTCTGTCCGCAGTGTACTAGTCCCAAGCTTCCGCATAGGATATGTTCAGAATGCGGATACTATGGTGACAAGCAGATAATAAAAAAGGATTAAAAAACTAATATGGTAAAAATAGCACTTGATGCTATGGGGGGGGATACTCCTCCTGCACCAAATATTGACGGAGCGATTGCAGCTCTCAAAGCGGAAGAACTGGGGGGATCTAATCGCAAAGAAAAAATAGAGATTGTCTTAGTAGGAGATAAAGCCCTCCTTGAGGAAGAACTTTCCAAGCGTGGAGCCAGCAATCTTCCCATAGAGATAAAAGATGCATCAGAGGTAATTGGGATGGATGAAAACCCCATCCTGGCCTGCCGTCAGAAACCGGATTCGTCCATAGTCGTGGGAATGAATGTGGTCGCATCTGGTCAGGCTGATGGTTTTGTTTCGGCCGGAAATTCTGGTGCGGTAATGGCCGCCGCAGTCATGCACCTTGAAAAGCTTAAAGGGGTTAGTCGCCCGGCTATAGCTACACCTTTTCCTACAATGAAAGATCCCTGTCTTTTAGTAGATGTCGGAGCTAATGCTGATTGTAAGAGCAAGCATCTCTATCAATTTGCTCTTATGGGCGAGGCCTATGTTAAGTACATCTTTAAAAGACGAATACCCCGAGTCGGTCTTCTCAGCATGGGAC
>JAAZFS010000016.1 GCA_012511615.1 Elusimicrobiota bacterium
ATTTAACTCATAATTTAATTGTAGACTCCTTATATCAAAATTTGCTGTACCTATTGTAAAAACTTCTGAATCTACAATGACTGTTTTAGCATGCATAAAACCCTTGGTATAGTGATAAATTTTTATTCCCGCTTCAAGCATTTCCTCCATATACGTGAAAGCTGCCCAATAGGGAACCCAAAAATCCGGTTTTCCAGCAATAATAACCCTCACATCCACACCCTTCAGGGCAGCAGACTGAAGAACAGTCTGCATAGCTGGTTCAAGTATAAGATAAGGAGACTGTATATAAATGCTTTTTTGAGCCGAGTTTATCAAATTAAAAAAAAGTTTATTGATTGACCGGCGCTTGGAGTCGGGACCGGAAGTTATTATTTGCGCCGGAAGACCGCCACGGGCCTCTGGCTCATAAAAGAAATATTCGTCTCTTATTAAATCCTCATCAGTGGAGTTTCTCCAGTCAGTTAAAAATACACCCTGCAAAATGTTAACTGCATTACCAGTTATTCTAAAATGAGTATCCCTCCACATATCAAATTTTTCTCCCCCAGTAAGATACTCCTCCCCCATATTCATACCGCCAGAATAAGCAATCTTTGAATCTATCACCACAATTTTTCGATGATTTCTGTAGTTGAGTCTGTAGACCCAAAACCGAGACAATAATTTTGAGAAAGGGGCTAAGACTACACCGCTTTTTTCCAGCTTCTTCTTCCGCTTTCTTTTCATGCTGAGACTGCCCAAACTATCATAAAGAATCCTAACCTCTACCCCTTCTTCAGCTTTTTTGCAGAGTAGGTCTTCTATTTTTTCAGTTAGCCAATCACTCCTCCAGATATAGTACTCCAGGTGAATTGATTTTTCTGCGTTTTTTATATCCTCCATCAGAGCATCAAACTTTTCCTTGCCCTGAAAATATAATTGAATATGGTTATGGTCCGTCAATATGGCATCAGGATCTGTATAAAACATCTCGGTCAGCCCCCTGGCATAAAATGAAGGAAAATTGGTTTCAATATGCTTTTTTAAGGGAAGCTGTTTTTTGAGTAGAGGCAAAATAGCGGTTGCAATATTTTCGTCTGTAAATTGTGAGTGGAGTTTATGACGCTTACTTACTTTCCTCCATCCCCAACCGAAAATTATGTAAAGTACCAGACCCAGCACTGGGAGAAGTATAAATACCAAGGCCCAGGCAAAGGTAACCGCCGGCTGGCGGTTATCCAATAGAAGATAGATTAGGGTCACTATCAAGTATAAATAGAATGCAACTACTATTAATGCTGTCATAGGTTTAAAAGCTTTTTTTTAAAATTTGTAGGCTGGATTTAGCTCCAGCCTTCCATCTAGGATAGCAAAGAAAATCCCTAAGACAAAATAGGCTCAATAAAACAAAAAACAAAATGAAATCACTATTAAACTCAACTAATTTTATTTTGACATATAAAGATTCATCTGCTAATATTTATTTTTAAATTCTATTAGTTGTTCTGATAAATAAATGACCGTATATAAAGTAATTAAAATCGACGAGAGAATCAGCCAGGATGTCCTTGCTGACGCTCAGACAGAAGAACTCTACAGCACCGCCTGCCTTTTAAAGCATAATGGACGCTTCCTTTCAATTTTGACATCAGGAAGATCGCTGATGCCGGATTCCGCGGTCATTGAGGAAGAAAACTTTTCTAAGGGTTTTCCTAAAAACCGGAGTTTTAATTTTTCAGACGCTAAAATTTGGGATTCCTTTATTGAAAAATCTATGAAACCGCCGACATCTGAAGCTATAGAAGCCCTTGAATCTATGGCAACCGAAAAAGGAATTCGGCGGGACAATATGGAAGAAGAGGCCGATAGAAAAAACTTTTCAAGCCTTATTGGCCGAGGAGGCGGCCTGACTCCATCTGGAGATGACTTTCTTGGAGGAGCCCTCATGGCAGCCGCGGCTTTCTCAGATGATTTTTTCAATGAAATTTCACAAGCAGTTAGCAATAATCTGGCTAACACAAGTGATTTAAGCGCCCATTTTCTTGAGCATGCCTTAGCAGGCCGAGGCGGCGAGGATATTATTTTACTCTTTAGAGCTCTCTCTATAGGTGATATAAAAACCATCAGACAGCTCTTTTTAAGGATAGTTTCATACGGTGAAACCAGCGGAATGTTTATTATCAAAGGAATGCTATGGCTATTACAACAAATATAATTAAACCGGACAATTACAAGGATTCAGTATTTCTGATGCAAATTGCCTCATCAGCGGAAAAAATCAAAGGAGTAAAAGCTGCCTCTCTTATGATGGCTACTCCCGCAAACAAAGAAATACTCCGTGCCGCAGAACTTCTTAGTTCAGATGGCGAAAAAGCTGGGCCAAACGATTTAATCATTGCACTCAAGGTTGAATCGGATGAAATTATCAAAAAAGCTGAAGAGGAAATTGAAAACCTGTTTTTGTCAGCAGGATCTACCCAAGACTCATCTTGCGAATTTTCGCCCAAGACATTTGATGCAGCCTTAGAGGCCCTACCTGAGGCAAACTTTGCACTTATTTCTGTACCAGGAGAATATGCAGCCCGTGAGGCCTTCAAGGCTCTTGATAAAAACCTCAATGTCATGATATTTTCTGATAATGTTTCAATAAAATCCGAAATAGCCCTAAAGAAAAAGGCTATGGAAAAAAACTTGATACTGATGGGACCTGACTGCGGTAC
>JAAZFS010000143.1 GCA_012511615.1 Elusimicrobiota bacterium
GAGCATAGTAGGACAAGAGAAGGCAGAAATGCCTTCTTTTGCTTTATTCAAGCGTTTTTTCTGTAGTTCGAAAGTGCTATTTAGCTTAGGCATCCATTCTTGTAGAAATTCGAAGGCTAAAGTGTAATTTGGCTTTATTTTATTAGTGTTTAGCTCGAGGTTCGAAAATACATAGCTCAATAACAATCTCTTATCCTCGGTTTTTGCTCTTGGGCTGTTGTAGATATCGACTGCTTTTAGAGCAAGCTCATGGATTGCATATCCAGCCTCATAGTAAGCGGATCTCGATTTATTAAGCTTGTTTAATCCGTCTATTGCTTCTTCTTTTTCTCTGCTCGTATCTTTCATTACTTTCTCGCATAAAACAGACGGCATTCTTCCATCCAACTTATCTTTATAAGCCTCCTCAATGCGTCTATCTGCAGTTGCTATTATTCTGTTGAAAGCCTCTCTTTTCTTAGTATTATAATCAATCTCATCTTTGTGACTTTCTTTCATTGCCTTAATAAGCCATTCTAGAACCTTTTTATTTTTAGGAGCTACACCTTCAAATAGTGGAAATAGCTGATTTTCTACTTCGGGTTGTTTTACCCATTCGGTTTGACTGCATTCTTTATAATGATTGCAATGTCCATACCAGTGACCTTTTTGCTTTTCCCAAGTTATTGTACCTCCGCATTCTTTGCAGTATATTTTTGCCTTAAATACTGATAGGTGTTTTCGATAACGAGGATTTGATATTTTTCTAACGAGTTTTTCTTGCACTCTATCAAAAAGATCCTTTGTGATAAGTGGTTCATGACTTCCATTATAGACTTCATCGTTCCATCTAAATTTTCCGTAATAAAACACATTGGAGAGTAGTTTGTGCATGCTACTTTTGCCCACCTTGTTGCCATTACTGTTTCTTAACCCTTCCTTGTGCATAGTATCAACAAGGGCGTTTAATGAATAATTACCGGTTGAGTATAATTCAAACATTTTTTTGGCAAGCGGTGCCATTTTTTCGTCTATTATGTGAATCTTATGCCCTTTTTCTCCAATAGTTTTGTATCCTATCGGCGGCTTTGTCGGAAATCCGCCTTGAGCAATTTTCTCCTTTTGTCCTTTTTTGACTTCTTCTCCGAGATTATTTGTGTAGAATCTGGAAATAGCCACTTTCATATCCCATACAAGATTTTCATGAGCCCTAGTATTTTTATTTAGAATGAATGATTCTTTTACGAAGTGAACCTCTCTTTCCGGATCTTCCTGAATCCAATCATTTATAATGGCCGCATCTTTTAGATTTCTGGTCAATCTATCTATCTTTTCGCATAAAATTATCTTGATATTATTATCAGTGGCGTATTGAAGCATTTCTAAAAAAGTTTTTCGGATCTGCTTTCCGTTAGCTGACTCAGAAATTCTGTATCTTTTCTTGATGGAAAATTCATTTTTATTTCCATAATCTGATAAGCCCTTTTCTTGAGAATCTAGGGAATATCCAGTTTCTTCTTGTTCCTTAGATGATACACGAGCGTATATTAAACATTTTTTATTTTTCATGGTATTATTTGTTAATTTTTTATACTAAAAGGACGGTTCTGGCTTACCCAACTCACCGAAGGCTCGTTGGCAGAACCGCCCCTTTAGTAGGACAATAAAGCCTTCGATAGTTTAAGTTGGGTAAGCACCTATATTATTCTATATTTTTTTCTGTTCAGCTTGTATCTTCCTCAATC
>JAAZFS010000144.1 GCA_012511615.1 Elusimicrobiota bacterium
CTTAAATCCAAGACCAGTACTCATCTCCCCCGGCAAATTAAAAGGTAAGCGTTTAATCCGGGCGGCAAGAGGCAGAGACAAAATCCCGTCTACCTTAGCCCACAAATCAATTGTTGGGACAAAAATTCCAGGGTTCATTTTTATTCCCAGATCCCCCATTGTATAGATTCCAGCCCCGACATGCAGTTCATCAAATGGTCTTGGCAAAATAAAGGGTCCAGCAATAAAACCTGGAATTGAGGGAGCGAAAGTCACTCTCATTCTGTATTTAGACACTTCTTCAGCAATCTTTCCCATGAGTTCCCCCTTCCTACCAATAGTTAAGCCATCGAATCCTGTCAGGACTTCCCGATTATGATTGATGAAATCAACAAATTTTATTATGTCGTTTGATATGGAAATCGGAAGATCAGAGAGTTTAAAATAAAAACGCTCTTGCTGAGTAATGAGCGCAGGATTACAAAGAGCACCGTAGTCGCTCAAGAAAACCGAACCAGCCCCTCCCATTCCCAGATTTTTGATGCCTTCAATCCTAATGGTGGGGGAAGCTTGAAGAGAAATAGATGTTCCAATTATAAAGGCTAATATAGAAAATAGTTTTTTCATGTTTTTCATTCCTCTTTAAAGCGTTTCCAGCTCAGTTTTGAAGCTCTCAAAATTAGCCTTCACTCCACCAAGACCCCCACCCATAGCAGCATTCAAATACTTAATAGCATTATCAATATTTTCGATTGCCTTGTTTATTGTAGCTCTAGTAGGAGTCCCATCAACAGTAAAATTATTCTTGACACTTACACCCGGATCTTGCGACAAGAGGGAGGCAGCATGAAGAAAATAAATGATTCCCAGATTAAGATTAATATCAAAATCATCAGAAGGTATAGCTCCATCAGCACGGCCGTCTGCTATTTTTTTCAAGGCAGGTCCAGCTTCTTCTGTAGCTAGCAAAAGATTACCGGCAAGTATATTACTTAAGAGATCTTCAGCAGCCCCGGTATCTTGATTAATTAATTGAGGAATCAAACTCGCTATATCCAGTCCGGCATTCTTAAGCTCAGATGAAGCCTTGCCATAAAGAGCCTCAGAATTACCAGGCTGTTTACTAAGCACGTCATCAAAAAACTTTATTGCATCATCGTAGTCTTTATTGCGTTCAGCATTTATCCCATCCGCCAAAAGGGCATCCACAGACTTGTTACTACCGGCGGAATGTGTCCAAGAAAATAGATTTCCGTTCTCACATCCACTCAGAAAAATCAGTGCAGACACAGCAAAAATTAATTCTTTCCTCATAGTTCCCTCCAATTATTTAGATAGCTTTTCATTACTTCAATAAATACTAACATCAGTCATTATATATTTGCAAACTTAAGAATATAAGAATCAAAAAACATAACCGACGAGTATAGTATGGTCGTCTAAAAAAGTGAGGAAATAAATTTACAATTAAACAATAAGATAGAAAAGTTTTAGGTACCTATCTGCCAGGACCTCAAATACTCCTCCTGCTCTGGAGTCAGTGTATCAATCGCTATTTCCATTGAAGCAAGTTTAAGGCGAGCCACCTCATCATCTATATGAGCAGGTACAGGATATACTTTTGACATAAATTTGCCCTTATTCTTTACGGCATACTCGGTAGTAAGAGCCTGGGCGGCAAAACTCATATCCATTACACAGGCGGGATGGCCCTCTGCAGCGGCAAGATTCACTAAACGACCCTCAGCAAGAAGGTTTATTACCCTGCCATCTTTCATTATGTATTGATCCACGCAATTCCGGATATTTTTCTTTACATCAACAGCCATCTCTTCGAGCGCTTCCGTATTTATCTCAACATTAAAATGACCAGAGTTTGCAACCATAGCTCCATCTTTCATTAACTCAAAATGTGCTCGGTCGATTACATTTATGTCGCCGGTGAGAGTACAGAAAATATCACCGATTTTAGCAGCTTCTATCATGGGCATAACCCGGAAACCATCCATCGCGGCCTCTATAGCCTTAACTGGGTCGACTTCCGTGACTATCACATTAGCCCCCATTCCCTGGGCCCTCATTGCAAAACCCCGTCCACACCATCCGTATCCAGCAGTGACAACGGTTTTTCCCGCAAAAAGAATATCTGTTGCTCGGATTATCCCGTCAACTGTTGACTGGCCAGTCCCATAACGATTGTCAAACAAATGCTTGGTAAGGGCATCATTTACCGCAAAAACCGGAAATTTCAAAGCGCCGTCTGAAGCCATTGCCCTGAGGCGTATAACTCCAGTAGTCGTCTCTTCCATGCTTGCGATTATATTAGGAATCATCTCTGGGTAGTCTGAATGAATTGTTGATACAAGATCGGCACCATCATCTAGTGTTACCGAGGGTTTGTGCTCTATTGCAGACTTCAGATGAGAATAATAGGTGTCGCGGTCTTCCCCTTTAATTGCATATGTTGGTACGTCGTAATATTCAGTAAGGGCGGCCGCCACATCATCTTGAGTTGACAAGGGATTTGAGGCACATAGTAGAACATCTGCACCGCCGGCTTTCAAGGTTCTCATCAAATTAGCGGTTTCAGCGGTTACGTGCAGGCAAGCAGATAATCTGAGGCCTTTTAAGGGTTTCTCTTTCTTAAATTTTTCTCTTATCAGTGAGAGTACCGGCATATCATTATCTGCCCACTCTATTCTTTTTTTTCCTTCTGCTTTCAAATTTTTGTCTTTTATATCACTCATAACTCTTCTCCCTTATTTTTTAACTTAATTTTATATCCATAGTATTCAAAGTAAAGCCTTTTTTACGGAAAGATTAGCCCAATTTCCTCTTTAATCTTAAATCCTGTAAATGTAGTGCAAATGACAGGTCCTAATCAATCAATAGAGCCTTGCAATCGGCATACGCCATCCAGAGCCGAAAGCTCTAGAAGTCACCCTCAAACCCGGTGGAGACTGTTTTCTCTTGTGCTCGCTTTTTTTTATCGCCTCAATAACCCAAGTAACTATTTCCGATTCATAACCTTCCCCAACTATCTGCCTAAAAGAAAAATTCTTCTCTACGTAGAGATTAAGTATCCCATCAAGAATATCATAGGGAGGGAGTGTATCCTCGTCAGTTTGAGAAGGTTTGAGTTCGGCGGTCGGAGGCCGACTTATAATGCTTGGAGGTATAAGTACCTTATCCCTATTTATGTAGTTAGCAAGCCGATAAACATCAGTTTTGTATATATCAGATAAAACTGCAAGTCCACCAGCAAGGTCGCCGTAAAGAGTGGAATACCCGACTGCAGTCTCACTTTTGTTTTCAGAGGAAAGAAGAAGGTATCCATAGCGGTTTGAAAAAGCCATCAAAAGGTTTCCTCTTATGCGGGCCTGAATGTTTTGATAGGTAATGTCCACTTCATCTTCTGGTGGAACTTCATCTATAAGCGTGTCCTTATATTCCTGATAAATTTTATCAATGGGTATTTCCTTGTGTTCTACACCTAGATTTCTTACTAACTCATCAGCAAGTATGAAGCTTTCTTTAGCAGTATATTCCGAAGGCATGGTCACTCCCACAACATTGGATGCTCCTAAAGCATCTGCAGCAATAGCCGCGACCAAAGCTGAATCAATCCCACCGGATATTCCAAGAACAACTTTACTGAAACCACATTTTTCTACATAATCCCTCAATCCCAATGAGAGCGCGGAGAAAAGAAGCGATTCCTTCTCGGGTATCTTAAACTCAAAGAAAGATCCCTTACTCAAAACATCCACCGTTCCTGTGTGTTCCTTAAAAGATGGAAAAGCGGCCATAGTTTTACCCTCATCATCAAAAACAAAGCTTGAACCATCAAATATCAACTCATCATTTCCGCCAACCTGATTTAGAAAAACAAAGGGAATTTTATGGGTTTGTATATGTTTCTGAATCTCATAATACCTTAAATTAAGTTTTTCCATGCAAAAAGCAGAAGCTGCAATATTTATAATTATTGTGGCCCCCTTCTCTTTCAGGATTTTCACAGGATTAGAGGACGGCGGAAAATTTGGATAGGAATTGCTCGTCTTCCAGATATCCTCGCACACAGTCAATCCTATCCACTCTCCCATAAACTCAAAAGGTTCTATTTCTGGATAAGATATAAAATAGGCTTTCTCATCAAAGATATCATGTGGCGAAAAAAGACTCTTCCCTCTAACCTGCCTGATTTTCCCATCTGAGATAAAAAGAGCAGCATTATAAAGAGCTCCATTCTTTGATTCATCTACTGGGAAAGGGGTCCCTAAAATAAGGCCCTTATCGGAATAATCCGAGCTAAATAAAACAAGTTTTTCAAGTGTTTCAGAAATTTCATTTAGAAAGTCGGGATTTTTGAGGAGGTCTCTCGGAGGATAGCCAGAGAGTACAAGTTCGGGAAAAACCAGAAGATCACTGCGCTGAGCATTTTCCCTGATAGTATCCTTTATTTTCTTAAGATTTCCTTCAAGGTCTCCTACTATGGGGTTTAGTTGAGCTAATGTTACTCTCATTTAGGATTTCGGTTGTCTAATCTTCTGAATTTTTCTTTAAAAGTGTCTGGGGCATTGCAAACAGAGTCCCTCAAATATTTCAGCTGATTCTCAATCGATGTTATGTATATATTTTCGTCAATTCCGCTTCTTGCCTTAAAATGAATCTGCGCATAGTTTATGGCATTTTGAAAATCATCAATAAGTCTTATTTTGACGGTATTTTCATAGAAATCCCCTGTACGAGAAACAAGATCGAACTCTGATGAATAAACTGGAAGTCCGGCATCGAGAAATTCTTCATATAAATATTGGAGCCTTTCAAGATAAGTCCGGGCGGCCATCTGGCCTGCAAGATCTGCTGTACCCAAGATATTTCCAAGTATTCGATCTATTTCGGAGGCAAACTTTAGATCGCTTATAGTAGTGAAGAGATCTGTTGTTTCAATCAATTTTCCCGATAAGGCAATCTCTTTCCTTGAAAATCTTTCAGCCTTCAGATAGTTTGCTGTAAACTCTTTTCCCCTTTCCTCGTGGTTTACCAGATTGCGAGCACCTTTTTCTTTCGGGTCTTCCTCCTTAGAAATAAAACCACTGTCATGGAAAAGAGCGGAGATAAAAAGTATTTCGGCTTTCCGGAAAGGTATGATTTCATCGGGATTGGCAATATTATATCCATCCAAAAGCCTTCCAGCTGCCAGAAAAACTTCCGCGGAGTGCATTATATCATGATAGGGAGTATCGCATTTGCAATATCCTGGGTAATCACCGTTAAAGAGCCTGATAAAATCCTTGAAGGCATTTTCTAGGAAAGAAAAATCCTCGTCTTTATACGTTTGTTTTAATATAAAGAAAATCTCTTTTGATACCGCCTCAGCAGAAGGAGGATTGACGAGCTCATGAC
>JAAZFS010000145.1 GCA_012511615.1 Elusimicrobiota bacterium
ACTTATTATATTTTTCTATGGCACCTATCCCTTTTTGGTCTTTCTTCTCAACTGAAAGACCGGACAGGATAATTTCTGTACCAGGGAGCACTCTTACCTTTACGCCTCTGGGTATTTTAAGGGGGGCTGGTATGAGGATTTTCCCTTCCCATATTTCATCTTGATTAAGTATCCCTTTTATAATTCGATAGTCTTTATAATCTGAGGTCATTTTTTTCTTACCAGTGGTTCAAAAAGCTCATCATCAATCAAAGGCGAGGCATAAGTTTTCACAAATTCTTCAAGTTTGTCTTTTTCAGATTCAGAAAGTCGGCCCTTAAGGGGGGACTCCTGAATATCTTTTGGGGTCGGATCATGTAGAATATCTTCAACAAAACAGGCCGCATTGCAGGGGTAGGGACACCAAGGAGAAGCAGGATCTTCCGCTGGAGGACAAGGAGAGAAAAATTCCCCGCTACCTATTATCTGGAGTCTAAAATACTTACGTAGATACTTTACTGGAAGAATATCAACGCACTCTTCAAACTCAGGAAAATCTATATGTACCCTACCGCCGGTCGAGCGAATATTTTGGACAATCCCGTGAAATTTCTCTTTCATTTGATTGTCAGAAACTATTGATTGGCTATTGGTCGCCGGATAGAGCGGGCAGAGAATGTGAGAAATGTTATAATCAAGTGATTCCAGTGCTGTATTAAGTTCCTGAAGCCCAGCTTTGAGAATACTCTCCCTAAATATCACTGAGTTTACTGAGATATTTACAGGGTATTTTTTCTCCTGGGCGGTTTGGGCAAGATTTTTGATTCTTTCAAGAATTAGCTCAGGCTCAGTCCCCCGGTATTTCAGGCTAACTTCCCGATTCATAGTATCGAGCGACACTATTATATCATCTACATAGGGAAGAATTTTTATAAGCATATCAGGATTGGTCATATTTGTATTAACCCCAATATGAGGGTCCACTGCCTCCTTGAGTCGGCTCAGTAAGTTTGGCAGAGTTTTTACCAAGGTGGGTTCGCCTCCACCAATCCAGACATGTTTTGGGTTTATTCTGATAATTCCTTCAAGTGTCTCCGGAAGATTTTTCTCATCTGCTAGCTTTCCGCGATGACTTGAGCAGTAGGCGCAGTCCATATTACAGGCCTCGGTAATCCTCCACTCCAAAGCAAAAGGAAATATTACACCGTCAGGGATTTGAATTTTCTCAACTTCAATCTGCATCTACTTCCTGAGATGAGCTTACGGCATCTGACCTGTAATCAAGAGTCTCAAGAAAAGCAGCAGCATCTATACCCCATTTATTTATAAGCTTTCTTTGGTCATCGTAATTAAAACTATTATCGTAAAAGTTTATACCACGAATATAGATAAAAGCTTCCTGGTTTAGCAGAATTCGGTAACCCGCCTGCATAGTCTTAAAACCATAGTCTGCCAAAGCATAATTCAGAGTGCTATATCTGTCATCAAGTACGCCTATGTCATCAATCAAACTGCTTTTTATCAGCAAGGCTGGCTCACGTATCCCGGTAATAATTCTCCACTCCGCAAAATTTCCTAGCAGGTTTTTTTCAAGAAACTCATTATAGTCATGCTCATTATCAGGTGAAGGAATTATTTCCCTGGAATAACTAGCAAAGTAGAGATTGGATGAAGGCACCACTATCCTATTTTCATTGAAGGAGTCCATACAAAAATACATACGCTCCTCAAAATAATCAGGTATATCCGCTCCTTCGGGAATAAGAAGTATAGATTCACGATCTCTTTTATTCAGCAGGATTTCATTTATATCAGCAACCATGTTCTTATCTTCTGAATACTCATAATATACTTTTCTTATCTTGTCTGGTGAATAGGTATTCCCAGCTGGTTCTATTTTTTCAAAAGCAGCAGCCAGATCCGTTTCCTCATCCATTACAATTATCTCAGGGCCATGCGTCTCATTATTAATAATATCGCGCTGGAAATCGCTCTCTACAATTAAAGCATCAAAATAACTGTATACTGGCACCTCTTTCTCCCGTGAAATTACGGTCTTTTCAGGAAGACCAAAAAAATCTTGATTCCTGTACTTGAAAAACTTTAACTCTAAGAGATACTGAGAGGATCTAATATCGATAATAAAGACGCTATCTGGAGAATATTTTTTAAGGTAAAATAAATAGTATTTTGCCGTGTAAACCGAATCAAACAATATATAATCATAGGTTTTTAAATTTATAATATGCTTGAGGTATTCCTCTAAAGATAGAGTAGAACCGGATTTCTTAATTGAAAGAATTTCTGCACCAGCGTCCTTAATTTTATCCACCATTTTTTCATCCAGAAAAAGTGTCTGCATAGTAATGCAGTCAAGGTTACACTTTTCAAGAAGCCGGTTTATCAGCCCTAAGAAATCCGCAGCATTTCTACTCTCCGAAGAGGGAATCCGTGAGGCATAAAAAAATATATTTTTTTTCTTAGTCACTCTATTTTTCTCTATCCGTCTGGGAGATTTTCCATGATCTCAAAAGCTCTCTTACACCATTTTTCTATAAAGATATGTTTGTTCACATAGCGCAGATCATTGTAATTTAACTTATTGGGCTCATAGCCCTGACCCCCTATATGGTGAATATAGGTATCGCCAGCTAGCATGATTTTAAATCCACCCTGCCGAATCCTTAGGCAGTAATCATAGTCCTCAAACCCGCCTGGACCGAATCTTTCATCAAGCATTCCAACCTGTTCAATTACTCGTCTACGGATTAAAAAACAGAAGGCATTAAGCCGGTGACAATTAATCCAGCGCCCAGCATGTTTTAGACTAAAGGCTGCAGCATAATTGGGAAGGCCATCTAGGGAGTCATAACCAGGGTTTACCATTTGAGGACCAGACGCAACATTAGTACAAGGGCCTACTGCTCCGATATGTTCTGAACTCTCCAAACAACGGATAAGCTTTCTAAGCCAACCTTCAGTTAAAATGACATCGCTATTTAATAGAAGAAAATAATCTCCCTTGGCGATTTTCATACCCTGATTATTACCCTTGGCAAAGGCTAAATTCTCTGGGTTATATATACAGCTGACCCAATCCTTATCGGCACTATATTTTTTGAGAAAGTCCACCGTTCCGTCCTCAGAACCGTTGTCAACGATTATCAGTTCATAAGGAACTTTCGTATGCTCTTCAAGGCTCTCAAGGGTATCCTTTGTCATATGGAGTTGGTTGAAGGTAAGCATTATTATACTAGTCAGCCCAAGCTCGGCAGGTTCTTTGGAGCCAATGAGTTTTACAAGGTCAGAAACGCTCCCACACAATTCATCCGCTTTTGATGAAGAAGGATCTGCGGTCTCGCTGTAGAGAATTATTTTTGTATCGACCATACCCTTAATCTTTGAATAATAAAAATTAACTGTGTCGGGATCCATACATACAATTCCGTCATACTTTTCTTCATTCATCAGAGGTGTTTTCAGGCTTTTATATATGTTGGCAAAAGCATCAAGGTGCCCATATTCAAAATCTGCTCTGTCCGGTACAGGCAGAGCAGGAGAAAACAAATCGCATTTAATATTTTCAGAGGCCAGTGATTTGA
>JAAZFS010000017.1 GCA_012511615.1 Elusimicrobiota bacterium
CCATAAATACCGGAGCGAAAAACCCCAAGTTGAACTTGGGAAAAAGGAAGGCATGTAGGATCCCCGCGATTATTAGGGGTATATTTAGCCGCAGCAGTGTCTGTATTTTTTTCCCGAACCGCACGGACAGGGTTGGTTCTTCCCTGTTTTATTATCTACAATCCTCTGTTGAACAGTGGTTTTTCCTGGTGTGGATGCTCTTTCCCTTCCGAGTCCTGGTCCAATGGGGAGCGTGGGGACCTCTCTTGTCGCCCTTTCCTCTCTGTAGCCAGTAAGGCGGGCATTTATTATATTTCCTGAGGCCCTGAAGAGATAGACGGTAACCTCTTTCTTTAAATTATCCATCATCTCTGCAAATGCGTGATAGGATTCGCGTTTGTACTCAACCAGGGGATCCTTCTGACCGTAAGCCCTGAAAGAAACACCCTCCTTTAGTTGATCTAGTTCGTAGAGGTGATCCTTCCAACGGGTGTCAATTATCTGTAGAAGTATCATCCGTGCTATATGTTCAAACTCTTTTTCTCCGAGAGATTTTTTTCTGGACTCAAGTTTTTCCTTTAAGTTATCTTCTATATGGCTTCTTAAACCTTCATATCCAGAGAGTTGAAAATCCTCATTTTTTATCTGAATACGGAATCCTAGCGAGTTTAGAATTTCGTCGGAAATCTTACTTGTGGGCCATTCTTCTGGGTGGGTTTTGGGTGGGATAAATTCATCTAGAAGGATTTCAGTATAGTCTTCAATGAAGCCCAATATCTCCTCTTCAACATTCTCTCCCCTTAAAATTCTATTTCTATGGTGATAGATGGTCTTACGCTGCATATCCATCACATCATCATATTCAAGAAGTTGTTTTCTTATATCAAAGTTCATCCCTTCGACGCGTTTCTGGGAGTTGGATATGGCTCGGCTGATTAGTGTATGTTCAATTTTTTCGTCCTCTTCCATACCTCCGAGTTTATCCATCATCCCGATAATTCTATCTCCACCAAAGAGGCGCATGAGTTCATCATCAAGAGCAACAAAGAATTTAGAATAACCAGGGTCTCCCTGCCTGCCGCACCGACCCCGGAGCTGATTATCTACCCGGCGGGATTCGTGACGCTCGGTACCTAAGACATGTAGACCGCCAGCTTCTATCACCTTGTTATGTTCTTCATCGGTGATTTTTTTGTATTTTTCCAGAAGCCGCTCATATTCTTTCTTTGCCTCTTTTTCTTCATCCGTTTCCGCTGGTGATTTTGAGGCGGCTTTTATGATGAGTTTATGGTCGTAACCCTTTCGTTCCATGTCCTCACGAGTCAGGTACTCGGGATTTCCGCCAAGTACTATATCAGTACCGCGACCGGCCATGTTAGTGGAAATTGTTACTGCCTTTGCCCGGCCAGCTTGAGAGACAATTTCGGCCTCTCTTAAATGGTGTTTTGCATTAAGTATGTTATGTTTGACACCTCTTCTTTTAAGAAGCTTTGAAAGGTCTTCACTAACCTCTATGGAGCGTGTCCCAACAAGAACGGGAACTCCCTTTTCATTTAATTCCTTGACTGTCTCTACAACAGCATCATATTTTGCTTTCTGAGAAAGATAGACCGCATCCGGATCCTGTTTTCTGGCAAGAGGCCGGTTGGTCGGTATCTCTACAACTGGGAGATTATATATTTTGTGAAATTCCCCCTGCTCTGTCATGGCGGTTCCAGTCATTCCGGCAAGTTTTTCGTAGAGCTTAAAAAAGTTTTGAAAAGTGATGGTTGCCAGCGTCTGATTTTCTCGTTTTATTTTCAGTCCTTCCTTGGCCTCGACCGCCTGATGTAAACCATCAGACCACCGCCTTCCTGGCATCAGTCGACCAGTGAATTCATCAACTATTATTACCTGACCATCCTTAACTACATAGTCCACATCCTTGGTAAAAAAGTAGTGGGCCCGGATGGCTTGATTTATATGATGCTGCCATTCACCTGTTTCAAAATTCTTAAATTCATTGTCTTCGGTATAGAGTTCAATACCAAGAGCCCGCTCCAGATGTTGCTGACCTGAGGCAGTAAGAGAAATACTCCTGTCTTTTCTGACTATTTTGCCGTGAAATTTGTCTTCATCAAGAGCATCAAGGAGATTTCCTTCATCTATATCCTGGGTGGTATTAAATTTTTTTATTTTATACTGCTGTTCCTCTTCATAATTATCAAATATTTTAAGTTTAGTGGAGGGGATGACCTTGTCACATTTATAATATTTGTCTGAGGATTTTCCCGAAGGGCCCGATATGATGAGCGGTGTCCGAGCCTCATCAATCAAGACACTATCTACCTCGTCAATGATGGCGTATTCAAGTTTGCCCTGGACCTGATGCTCGGGAGAAATGGCCATATTATCTCTCAAGTAGTCAAAACCTATCTCGTTGTTTGTAATATAAACCACATCACAGGCATAGCCTGCTTTTCGTTCTTCATGCTCCATCCCACTTTGAATGAAACCTACTTTTAGTCCTAATGCCTCGTAAGCGGGTCCCATCCATTCCGCATCTCTTTTTGCTAGGTAATCATTTACCGTAACAACATGGACATGGGTCCCAGCTATGGACTGAAGATAAACAGGCAGGACTGCAACTAAAGTTTTACCCTCACCAGTAGACATTTCGGCGATATTCCCCCCAAAAAGGACAGCTCCGCCTATTATCTGGACATCAAAGTGCCTCATTCCCAGGGTTCTAAAGCTGGCCTCACGAGCGACCGCAAAAGCCTCTGGCATAAGGCTTTCTAGAGACTCTCCTTGAGAGTGTCTCTTCATAAACTCGGAGCGCTTAAGTTTAAGTTCTTCATCAGATAGGAGCTTGATTGTTTCTTCAAGAGAATTTATCTGTTCAAGAATGGACTCCAGCTTCTTAACTTGTTTATCTGAGTAAGTACCGAAAATTTTATTTAATAGTGATTTAATCATCGGAGTATAATATCATTTATATTCTTATTATTCAATCC
>JAAZFS010000146.1 GCA_012511615.1 Elusimicrobiota bacterium
CATATCTATCTATGCTGCAGGTATGGCTCTTGTCTGTGATTTAGCGGATGCTATAGCTAATAGCGTAAAAGAAACAGACGGTGAGATATTGCTAGTAGCATCATCTGATATGTCGCATAGAATATCAGAGGATAAAGCAAAAAAGCTTGATATGCTGGCATCAGAGCATATACTTTCACTTAACTGGGAGGAATTTCTAAAAACAGTTAGCTCTATGAACATTAGTATTTGCGGAGCCATTCCTATAGCGGTTGTTATGGCAGCCGCCTTAAGACTCGGTGCCACTAGTGTGGAAATGACTGACTATACCTCCAGCGCTGCGGTAACCGGCGATAAAGATGATGTAGTCGGATATGCAGGTTTTCTGATAAAATAATTTTTTCAACAAAGGCATGTGGTTTGGGTTTAGGGAAAATAAATCCAGTTCAGATTATTTAATTTAATGGGAGAAATGTATGATAGGAATTATTTCGGATACCCACGACAATATTCCAGCAATAGAAGATGCAGTAAAACTCTTTAATAGCAGAAAAGTTAAATTGGTTTTACATGCTGGAGATATGGTTTCTCCTTTTACTTCTCGACCCTTTAGTAAGTTAAAAGTTCCCATGAAATGCGTCTATGGGAATAATGATGGAGACTACAAGGCACTTGCAATGGCTTACAAGGGAATAGGCGATTTTGTTGTGGGAGAACGTGAAGTAGAATATGCGGGTAAAAAGATACTTATGAGTCATGACGAGCTTCCTGATTACAAGTGCGATATTGATATAGCAATATTCGGCCATACACATAAGGCTCTTATTAGGAGAGAAGATAGCAGATTGTTTATAAATCCCGGTGAAGCCGGAGGCTGGGTGACAGGAAAAAGAACACTTGCCTTGCTGAAAATAAAAAATATGGAGGCAGAGATAATTGAGTTCTGATAAAAAGAAAACTGACTGGGGCTTAAGATTTTATTTAGATGTTTTGAAGCTTGAGAGTCTTCACCTTGGATTGTGGGACAAAGAAGACAGTTTTACAGTAGAGGGCATGCAGGCTGCTCAAAGGCGTTATACAGAGGAGCTTCTGAAAATGATACCCTCAAAGGTAAAGACTGTTCTTGATGCCGGCTGTGGCACGGGGACCACTTCAGTAAAACTTCTAGAAGAAAAATATGAAGTTGAGGTTTTGAATCCCGATCCCTATCAGAAGGATCTTGCTCTGAATAATCTGCCCAAAGATATTGTTTACCATCAGGAAAAATTTGAGGAGTATTCAGGAGAAAATAAATTTGACCTTATTTTGATGTCTGAGAGCTCCCAGTATATGGACACGTCCTTAATGGCAGAAAAAGCCTATCAATCCCTAAATAAAGAAGGATACCTTCTTGTAGCGGATTACTTAAGGAAAAGCGATACTGAATTTTATAAGACCTGTAAAATAAAATCAGAGTTTCTAAATACCTTAAAAGAGAAGGGCTTTAAACTTGAGAAGACTAAGGATATTACCGAAGCGACTATACCGACCTTGAGCCTTGGGAAAAAACTCTTCAATGATTTTGCAGATCCTATCCTAAAGATAATTGTCGATTATATGGAAGAAGATCAGCCTCGCATTAAAAAAGCAATCTCCTTTTTGGCCTCAAAAAAACTCGCTAAGGTGAATTATTATCTTTACGAAAAAATGCCAGATAAATTAAATGAAGATAAGTTCAGAGAAAATATGGAATACTTGTTTCTCCTATTTAAAAAAAGCTGATGGCTATGAAGTTTCTTAATTATTACCATACCTTTAAGACAAGAAAAAAGCGGGAATATATAAATATTACAGAACTTGTTAGAGAAAAGGTTTTTGAGAGCGGTATCAGTGAGGGGCTTGCTATTGTTTCCGCCATGCATATTACTGCCTCTGTATTTATTAATGATAACGAGCAAGGCCTTCTTGCAGATATAGATGAGTGGCTCGAAAAACTAGCCCCAGAAGGAGACTATCGTCATCACGCCACTGGTGAGGTAAACGGTGATGCCCACCTTAAGAATCTTCTCATGCATCACCAAGTTATTATTCCTGTGACCTCGGGCGACCTGGATTTTGGTCCCTGGCAGGAAGTGTTTTATGCCGAGTTTGATGGGCTTCGTCCCAAAAGGATGCTGATAAAGGTCATCGGAGAATGAAGAAAATAGGGCTTTGGGCCCTTTTGGCTAGTCTCCTTTTATTGTCAACAAATTCTGCTTGTTCTCCCGTATCACGAAAAAAACTGCAAGGAGATACTATAATATATGCAAGTATTGGAGATGCCAGCTATCTTAATCCGGTACTTTAATCTGATTCTTCTTCTAGTTTTATTGTAGGCAAGGTATTCAACGGTCTTCTAAAATACGATAAAGACTTAAGATTAACTGGAGATCTTGCAGAAAGCTGGGAGGTTTCTGAAGACAATTTAAGTATACTGTTTAAACTC
>JAAZFS010000147.1 GCA_012511615.1 Elusimicrobiota bacterium
GGACAATTGTTTGTGGTAAATGCTGTCAAATACTTTTATTATTTGTCCTTCAACCTCTATAGCGTACGGAAGGATTACATAATTCTTATTAACTCTAGAACAAACCTTACTAATGGATGACTTTCCGTTTCCAGGCTCACCATGAAGAAAAATTGATCCCCGAGAATTTATAGCAGTTGTCAGTTTCTTAAACATTTTATCATCAAAGACCATATGGCTGAGTGATTCTTTTACCTCACTAATTTTCATTGGTCGGGGAGTGCCCATCTGCTCAATGACGATCTCTTTGTACAGCTCTAGAGTAATTGGAGCCGGCCCGACATATTGGTTTCTATCGAGAGCTTCTCTTACTCGTTCCCGACCCATGTCGGTGAGAATATTTATGTATTGGTCGGTTCTTCCGACATTTTCTTCAGTGACAGCCACATTTGCACAGAAGCCCAGATCTTTTTTGAGAAAGGTCATTACGGGTTGAATTACCTCATCAAGTGGGAGGCAGAGTTCTTCAGAAATCTCAAGATTTGTTATTTCCCCATAAGAATAAATGAGTTTGAGTATTAGTTCACCTATAAAATCCATACTCAGGCCCGTCTCTTTTACATTCCTAGGGGGAGCTAAGATATTGGTCCGGCTATCTTTTAAATAGGATCTTCCAGCAGGATCTCTGTATTCAGTAAAGAAGATATATCCAAAAGAGAGTTTGCCAGCATTGTCTAAAACTTTGTTGAAATCAATTAAGGTTATATTTTTTTGATGATTTCCGACTCCCTTTATTACCTTATCTATTTTTCCCTCTAATTCTGCCGTAAAGAAGCTGTCAATATCTTGGTAGCTACCCTGACTTTCGGGAGAATAGAGTTTGTAAAAATTGTTTCCGATTATATTGTTTATGGGAAGCTCAAAATATTGAGCAGCCTTATGGTTTGCGTAAATTATTTTTAAGGTGTTATCAAAAAGGACAAGAGGAAGGGAAATATTTGCTCTAAAATTACTGAATACCGAATCATTATATTTTAATTGAGCCAGGGCTTTTTCAAGCTCCTGTTTTTCACGGGTCAGCTCCGCCTTTTGTTTGGCGAGTACTTCAACCTCATGGGTTAATCGTATAAATTCTTCTTTTTCTTTACCTGAAAAAATCATATTAGATATATAGCAATATAAAGGTTTTATTTCAAGAAAATTAACTGGATAATAGAACTCGTTTATTAGCTGAGGTTTTTGCTAGGCCCTATCTACCTATTTATTCATTAGTGTATTTTTGTTTTAATTGATGAGTAAAAAAATAAATTTTTTAGATTTTTTCTATATAGGCCTAGTGAAATTTTTTTTAAGGCTGGTATTATTTTATGCGGAAGTTTCCTGTTCTTCCTTTTCTTCAATAAGCTCATTTAATCTCATAAAGAGGCGTATCTGATTCTCTGGTTTTTCAAGAAATCCAGGATGCTTCTTGTCAAATTTTTTCAAGGAGTCCACGCTTATAGATAAATCAGAAAGAATTATTTCAGCTTTTTTTGCAATTTCATCTAGTTCTTCTTTAGATAAGTCTGCTTCATCTGGAGACTTGTCTTCGTATTCCATCCGCATTGCACTAACTCTGGCTACCATTTCAATATAGTTTTCTTCAGATACACCACCTATTGATAGATATACTGATCGGGTGATTAGTACGGCTGCTCCTATTAGAACGACAAGTAAAATAATTTTAATGGCTTTCATATCTTAAAAAAAAACAGCTTATTTTGGCCTTCTTTAGCCTAAAGCTTTCCTTATAGTGAAAATGTATTACTTCACCAACACTTTTGTCAAATAATTTTCAAAAAACTTAAGGATTTAAAGCTATAGAGGATACCAGCAAAATAAGTCAAGAAAAATATTGATTTTATAAAAAGGTTAGTTATAATATTGTCATAGCCTGGCCCTAGTGAAAATATATACATAAATTTCGGCCTAATTAAATTGGAGAGGTACCCAAGTGGTTGAAGGGGGCGGTTTGCTAAACCGCTAGCAGGTGTTAAGCCTGGCCCGGGTTCAAATCCCGGCCTCTCCGCCAGATTTTCGGGGATGTAGCTCAGCTGGGAGAGCGCCACGTTCGCAACGTGGAGGCCGGGGGTTCAAGCCCCCCCATCTCCACCACCATAATCTGAAAATCACAAAGTAAGAAGTCGAGGGAGTAAATCAAGATAACCGCCCTCTCATATTGGCGGCGTACAATAATAGAAATTATCTAACTAATAACCAATGTCATATATCGTAATCGCGAGAAAATACCGTCCGCAAAAATTTATGGAAGTAATAGGGCAGGAGCACATTGCCCGCACCTTGAAAAATGCAATCCGTCTGAATAAAATTTCACATGCCTATCTCTTTACGGGTCCTCGAGGTGTAGGGAAAACAACCACAGCTCGTATCTTAGCAAAAGCTCTAAACTGTCCCAATGTGAAAGATCAGGAGCCTTGTAACGAATGCTCTACCTGTATAGAAATAACCTCCTGCACAAATGTTGATGTAGTTGAGATTGATGCAGCCTCAAACAGGGGAATCGACGAAATCCGGCAACTTAGGGAAAATGTTAAATTTACACCTGCTGGAAGTCGTTACAAAATTTATATCATTGACGAAGTTCATATGTTAACTTTAGAGGCCTTTAATGCTCTCTTAAAAACACTGGAAGAACCTCCTCCCCATATAGTGTTTATTATGGCAACCACAGAACCCGAAAAAGTTTTACAAACAATTACTTCCAGGTGTCAGACATTTAGTTTTAGGCTGATATCAGAAAAAGACATAGTTGAGACCCTAAAGGGTATAGCAGAAACTGAAGGCGTTGTTATCGAAGAAGAAGGACTTGTTCTTTTGGCTCGGGCCGCCATGGGGAGCTTAAGAGACGCAGAAAGTCTCATGGATCAGGCTCTTTCCTATGCCGGCGGGGAACTGACTGCTGAAAAAGTATCAGAAGTGTTAGGACTGATACCGAAAGATTTTCTTTTCGATTACACGACCGCATTTAATGAAAACGATGTTAAAGAAGCCCTTTCAATTACTGAGAATCTTATAACAGTAGGCTACAGCGCAAGTAGAATATTTTCTGAGCTTCTTCATCATTTCCGCAATCTCCTCTTTGCCAAAGTATTTGGAAAGAAGACAGAGTTTATGGGCTTCAGTGATGA
>JAAZFS010000148.1 GCA_012511615.1 Elusimicrobiota bacterium
AGGTCTCTCCATCCACAGTCAGTAAGTTGAAGCTCTTATTTACAACAAGTGAAAGAGCCTTATCAAGAAGCTCCTGGCTCAAATCGGCATCGGTCATTATAAAAGTTAGCATAGTAGCCATATTGGGGCATATCATACCAGAACCTTTGGCGGCGCCGAATATTGTCACTTCATGACCACCTAAATCAAAAGAAGACCAGACAATTTTTTCTACAGTATCGGTGGTCATTATGGCAGTGGCAAAACTCTGGGGGTCAACCTCTTTTTTTCGAGATAGAAGTTCCTTAAAAAGATCTTCTGAATATTCTATCTGCTCCCCTATGACGCCAGTTGAAGCTGGGAGAATATCCTCTGCCTCAATCTTAAGTTCCTTGGCTGTTTTTTCTAGCAGGGCCAGCATCCTCTTTTCGCCTTCTTCTCCAGTAGCAGCATTGGCGCTACCCCGGTTTACAAGCATAGCCTTAAAAGAAGGCCGCCCCAGCATTTTTTGACAATATTTAATCGGTTCAGCTGGATTGCTATTGGTGGTAAGTAATCCGGAGACTTTCATAGCTCCAGGTGCATGTATCAGACCAAATCCAACCTCATCATCTTGAACCCCCGATATTTTGAATCCTTCAGGAAATTTCATCAGACAAGACCTTGGGTCTCATCCAGCCCGAGAGCAATATTCATATTCTGAACTGCCTGTCCGGAGGCCCCTTTAACAAGATTATCTATGGCACACATAACCGTCACACTCTCTCCATCAGAGGAAAGTTCTATTCCAATTGAGCAGTTGTTTGTCCCAGCCACGTCGGATATTTGTGGATATACTCCAGGGGCTTTAATATCAATGAAAGGCTCCCCTGAATAATACTTTTCATAAATAGCCCTGACATCACCGTCGGACATTTTTTTAGAAAGATCCGTATAAGCACAAATCATCATACCCCTGTAGAGTGGGAGGAGTTGGGGACAAAAGACAAGTTTATCCCAGAAAGAACCAGTAGTAGTTTTCAAAAACTCCACAATTTCCCCCATATGCCTGTGTTTGTTCACATTATAAGGAGTAAGATTTTCATTACAGTTTATGAAAAGATAAGCATCGCCTAATTTTTTCCCAGCTCCGGATATCCCCGACTTGGCATCCACAAAAACCCGGCCATCTATTAAACCAGCGTCAACTAAGGGATAAAGTGCAAGTATAGTCGCTGTAGCATAACACCCAGGATTAGCTATGACACTTGCACCTTTGACATCCTCTCGGTTAATCTCGGGAAGACCATAGGGAGTATCTAAAACTCTCTCTGGATCCGTGTGCTTAACCCCATAAATTTCCTCATAAAGTTTATAAGATGAAAACCTGTAATCCGCTGAAAGGTCTACCACCAAAGGTGCTTTTTTAACAGCATTAGGCATATAGGCGGCAGACTGTGTATGTGGAAGGGCTAAAAATATAACATCTGCAGATTCTATAGTCTCAGGAGTCGGATGTTTCATAACCGAAGAGACTGCAGGCTTTA
>JAAZFS010000149.1 GCA_012511615.1 Elusimicrobiota bacterium
ATCCGATATGTTTTGGCAAAAGTTGCTTGGTGACTTTTCAAAAGTGGCCCAAAATCAAATCCTCCTCCAATCGCGCATGTTACCTTGAGCCCATCTTCTGACAAAATCGGAGTGTAATAATTATAGTAGCCAGTTGAGGCCACATACTCAGAGGCCGACTGGCCGCCCATTGCATCTAAGAGTAGGCGTGCGGAAACATCCATGTAGTCTTCCTTGTCTGTTGGATAAGTGAGTATGTAGTTAAGGGAGGTTCCGGTATCTATCGCTGAGTGCATAAATCCGAATCCTCCAGTTCGACCCAAGTTTTGCATCTTCAGGGAGTATTCTTTGAAAATTGGATCATTTTTGCGGTCGTCTTGCTCAAGAAGGGCAATGCGATGATGTTCTGACGGATCTATTTCACTTGTAAATGCTTCCACACTCTCACTGTAGTATCTACTATAGTGTTTCAGGGTATCATTATGAATTCCTCGGTAGACAAGATAGCCCCCAGCTGCAAAAGCTGCAAGAGAAGAGCATGCTAAGATTAGAGCTAGTTCTGCCCGGTAGGAAATCCGCATATTCAGCGACTAAGACGCTGGCGCGTTGCCTCTATATTTCTTTTGGCCCTTTCATGATTTGGGGCAAGAAGCAGAACTCTTTCCCACTCCCTTATGGCAGCTTCGTAATTACCTTGTCCGTGAAGAATCAGTCCCTGGCGATAGATACGTTCTATCTCGTCCGGATCAACGCCATCTGGTATTTCTTGAGCTATTGCTTCCTCAGAAATTTGGATTCCTCTGAGGGCCTCTGCGTTGTTTGGGTCAAGCTCAATAACTTGTTCCCAGCGCTCAATTGCTTCTATATGTCGTCCATTTGTTTGCATTCTTGAGGCAGCTTCTAAGAGGTTATTTATTTTTGCTTGGAGTTCAGCAAGCCTGGCTGCTTCAGCAGCTCTTGCTGCAGCAGCAGCCTCTTCAACTGAACGCCTTCTACGTCCATCGGTTGCCCGCTTTATGCCGTCTATTGCTATTTTATTTGGAGGGTTAAGGAAAAGTACCATAGACCATTTTTCTATTGCGGAGTTGAATTCTCCTCGCTCCAAATGTTTTTGGCCAGCAGAAAGATAGGCTTCATATTCAGTCGCGAGTGCCTCAGGTACGGATTTTCCTCCTAGGGCTGATGCAGCTCTTTTAATAACAGCCTCGGCTCTTCTGTCGCCTGGTTGGATATCAAAAACCTGTTGAGCTCTTTCAATTGCCTCGATGTTATTTGCCGGCATCTGCTCTTCTGCCGATGCTATTATATTTCTAATCCTTTCTTCCTGAAAAAGGGCGCGATCCACCTCATCAAAAAGATCTTTTGCTTCAAAGTAATCAGGTGAAAGTTTCAGGGCAGCTTTTAATTTTCGGTGAGTTTCGTGATGATTGTCAGCCAGATAATTCACCCGTGCTTCTTGATAAAGTGATTCTGCATTTTCTCGGTTTTCAGCCTGCTCAAGGCGCTCACTTAGCAAGCTCTGGTAGCGCAAGGCTCGTTCAAGTCTTACGTGCTGCTCAATAATTTGGAAATTTTCAAGAGCCCTTTCGTAGCGTTTTCGTTGATATGCCCTGATTGCATCGTTATATTCTCGTGAAATAACTCTTCCAAGCAGTGAACTCTCAATGGCTTCCCGGGTTTGCTCTTTGAGGCTTCTGTTGGCACTACGAATCCTTTGCGCTGAGTCTTTGTATTCGGAAACATAATCCATTGCTTCCTGAAAGTTTAGAATCGCTTCAACATAATCTTCAGACTCTAGAAACTGGAGGGCTTTGTTATAGTGGTAGTCGGCATATTTTTCCTTATATTTTGTTTGGTCTGTGATTTCTGTTGCTGAATAGCTCATCTTTGCAGATATCTTATCCCGTAATCCTAGGGCCTGTTTATTTGAGGGGTAGATGATGAGAATGTTGTTTACCTCTTTCATGGCGGCTTCATAGGAGCCTGCATCAAAAAGGCGTGTAGCTTCCCTAAGCTGCCTACTAATGTTTACAGGCGCTGAATCATCTGGCGATACTTTGCTTGTTGGTTCATCTGATGATAGTTTTTGCAACATCTGCATAGCTTCAGAATCGTTGGGATATATTTCAAATATTTGGCGAGCAGCTTCCCTTACTCTGGCATGATTATTATCGGCATAGGCATTGTTTAATTCTTCTCTTAGTTTCCGTAATTCCATTTGTTGGGCCAGTCGTTGCATTATTTCTTCCCGCTGGGTTAGTTGCGAGGTGCCTCTTTGCTCATTCAGGTTCTCTTCAGCCCTCTCAAGATATCTTCTTGCTGGTTCATGGTTTGGATCCTGCACCACCGCACTTCTAAAGCGAGCGGCTGCCTGCTGGTACTCACCGCTACGGAAATAATGAAGACCTCTTTCATAGTCTTGCTGGGCGGGTGTATTTCCAGGGTTATAAGATGAAGCGCAAGCAGATATAGAGAGAGATAAGAGGATAACTAATTTTTTAAGAGTATTGTTAGTCATCGCTCTATCAGCATCTTTCCTTGATCAAGGGTTAGTGTTATTGATTCTTCGTTTTGGTTGAGGCGAAACGTTCGCTCGATATTTCCAACTCTCAGGGCATAATCCTTGTCTCTGGTAATATGGATGCTCTTTCCAACCACACCAACTCGGCGGACAGTAAGCGGTGAACCAAAATAGTCCCAAGTTTCGCCGTTTAGGTATATTTTTTCCTCATTGTTGAAACCAGGAGACATACCAAGAGTGAGTCGAAGTTCTGCCTGAGCCCGGAGTTGTACTTCTCGAACAATCTGCTCTCCTTTAATTACGTTTATTTGAAAAGATTCGGGCTGGTACCCGTCTAGTAAAACACGAATACTATAAGTACCCTCTTCAAGAGATAAAAAACTGGCGGGGGCCCTGGTCGTTGTTATAAGTTGGTCATCTAAGTATAGTGAAACGTCGGCAGCGCCAGGCATGGTACTAAGGAGTATGTCGCCTGTAGTGGTGGCAGCGGCTTCTTCTGGTACAACCTTATTCCAAGGACGGGAGATTAATAAGGCACCAGCAGTCATTATGGCAAGTATTCCAATGACTTGCACCAAGGGTATTTGGTAAAGTTTTCTTTTCTCTCTCACCACCCCTGCCGGTACCTTTGTTTTAGCGGGTGGCATATATTTATCTATATGACGATCTATCATCTGTATAGTGCTTTCATCCGCATCAAGGGCTTTGATTGTAGGTTGAATTGCTCCTGCGGGGGTCGCTGCAGTAGTTTCATCAACTCTCGCAAGAGTAACTGTAATGTTGTCAGACCCACCTGCTTCTTTTGCTGCCTGTATAAGTTTTTCTGCAGCTACTTCAAGATTGCTGCCAAACGTTTCAAGGATATGCTGTATTTGCGAGTCGTCGATTTCTTCATATAATCCATCGGTACAGATTAGGAAAATATCTCCTATCATGGGGCTTACAGTTTTCCAGTCAACTTGAACAAGTGGATTTGTTCCGAGCGCTCTGGTAATTACATTTCTTCCTCCAAAGGTGTCTAGGTCTTTTGCTGAAATATCGCCGTCCTGAAGCATTTCCTCAACCCAAGAGTGATCGACTGTCAATTGTTCTAGATTATTTCCTCGGAACCTGTATGTCCGACTATCTCCTACATTGAAAATATTGCACAGACCGTTTTGAAAACTTATGCCACAAAAAGTTGTCCCCATACCCCTAATCTTTGGGTACATAACCTGAAGCTTAAAAAGTCTTCGGTTTGCGGTAATTATTGCTGATGCGATACGTCTTGATTGGAGAGAAATTTCGGCAGGACCCGCAATAGTTATTTTCTCCCAATCTTCTTGTGAGCTATCCTTAAAAAGCTGCTCTATTGTCTCAGCAGACGTCTGGCTGGCAAAATCTCCAGCTGCATGACCTCCCATGCCGTCGCAGATAAAGAAAATACTTTTTTCTGGGATGGCACCGTAATAATCTTCATTGAGATCTCTCTTTATTCCGACGTCGGTTTGGGTGACATAACTTATCTTCATTTTTTAGCCCTCCCATCTATAATAAGGGGTCTTTTCGATTTCTTTTTTCCATGCGTTAGGATGAAAAGAAGAACCCCTAGCAGGAGTAGTGCTCCTCCAAAAACCAATGCTATTTTATATTTGCGGGAATGATCCTTGAAAACAGCGAGGGCGGAATTGCTGGCATCTTTTCTGAATGAGGACCAGAAAACTTCGTTAGAAAAAACTTTGGTCCTACTTGAAAATGCATGTAGGCTATTGTTCAGTGTGGAAGCAATAATCTCCAGGAATCCGTCACCAGTAATATCTCCGATTACTGGCGCTGAGGTTATAGGAGATCCCACAGAGGCACTTACTAATATTCGGTTTCTAACATCGCTTCGTAAATCTAAAAGGGAGATGTAACCGTCTTCTCCAGTAATTAAGGCCTCATATAAGCCTCTTTTGGAAAAGTCCGCGATAGCGGGAGACGAGATGATTCTATTTGAGTGCTCCGTATTCTCTTCCCATAGGAGGGCTCCGTTTCTGCCGTTGAATGCATATATTTTACCATTTACCCACCCACATAGAAGGTCTGGGGTGCCAGACTTGGTGATATCAACCAAAACAGGGGAGGGATATCTAGCTGGGGTTGGCAGTGTGGAAAATGGCTGCATTAGTTCTGCCCAAACTAAGGAGAGGTCTGCCCCTCCGAGGACGCCGATGTAGTATGCCCCAGTAGTGAAGGCCAGATCATCGTATCCATCATTTGTTATATCACCGACAGCTGGAATTGAGGCTATTTCATTGAGAACAAGGTTAATTCCTTTTTGCATATTTATCTGCTGAGTGAGATTGACTACTTGTCTTTGGTCGGGATTACTTGAGTTGAAAAAATATATTTGTCCGTCATTAGTCGGGACGGCCACCTGAGAACTTCCGTCGGGTCTTCTTAAGAGAACAGGAGAGGACATAATCGCCTCAGATGTGGTGTAATATGAGGGTGCACTTGTTCCGGTAACAGGAGAAAATAGGAATGCTACGGTCTGGGCATCTGTTACTGCGACAATATCGAGCTCTCCATTACCAGTCAAGTCGGCAACCAGTGGTGACGATGCGCTTAGCAGACGTCCTCCAATGAAGGGACTTCTATAAAGAAGCTGTCCACCCCGGCCATCGAGTACATATATCCTGGAATCATCTGATCCAACAACTACGTCAGGCACCTTGTCTCCGTTGACGTCAGCTAAAACTGGGGAAGTAAGTGCTCCGCGGCCAATAGAGGTCTCCCAAAGCAAGTTTCCGGTTTTTCCCGACCAGGCATAAACGCTTCCACTAGAAGAAGTGGCAACTATCTCGTTCTTTCCGTCACCAGTAATATCCCCAATTGCTGGACTGGGGGTAATATCAAAAATATCTTCGGAAGTAAGAAAAGGTGCTCCGCTAAAGTTGGAAAAATATCCACTAAGCGGAGTAAGAGAAATTGTCTCAGGCTTAGAATTAATAACCGAATAACCTATAAGCCCTATTCCGATTGATGCTGCGCCGGCAGCCATTGCAAGATAGATACCGACTTTTTTGAGTAGAGGAAATAAGCGAAGCCATATGACACCTGCTTTTTTCGCGGTGGACCAGTCCTCTTTTTCAATGTAAAATCGAAATACGTTCTTTCCTATTAGTATTTCGTCTCCTTCTTCTAGGGCAAGTTTATCTTCTGGTTCCACCTCGTGTTTATTAAGAAAAGAACGGTTTTTACTTCGTTTGTCAGTTAAGTAATAGGTGCCTTCCTCAAAAGTAATTGTAGCATGCCTTCTGGATACACTCTTGTCAATTTCTTTAGATATCCAAATGTCATTGAAGTCTTTGGCTCTTCCGATTTTTGTCTCGTCAGTAGTTAATATTTCAAATTTACGACCTTCCATTTTGCCTTGAATACAGATAAGGTAAGCATAGTCTTCCTGATGTATGAAACCACCATCTTCTTCTGCGTCAAGTATGTCTTCTTCAGTCGGTCTTAAGGATAGTAAGTGTTCACCGATTCCAAGCGTGTCACCAACTTTTATTTCTGCGGATCTGACAGGGGTGTTATTTACTCTCGTACCGAATGCTGTGTCCAGATCTTCAACTTCAAGTTTGCCTGCCACCTGTTTAATGATGCAGTGATCTTCAGAAACGGCTTCGTCTTGTAGGACTATATCGTTCTCTTCATCGCGCCCGATTGATACATTGCGGGGACCCATGATATATTCCATTACAATTTCAGCTTTATTCTTTATTACGATTTTAGGCATTTTTACTCCTCACTAGCATATCTATATGTGTACTTTTAAATTCTAAACCTGTTACCAGCTTTCTGCTTACTTTTTGCTTTTATCTTAGTAAATGGTATTGCACGGACTTTACCTTGATATGAGAAAAAGAGACATGGATGAAAGCCCTAAGCTTACTCTGGCCCAAAATGGAAATCCACCTTCTCCGTCTCCACTGGCCAGTGTTGGTTTTGGTCTATGTGAGCTTGCCCGCTGCTGTCGTTCAATATCCCTTCGCAGCGCTGCAATTTCGCTTCTGAGTTCTCTCTCGTTTAAACTTGTTGTTGCTACACCCTCATCTTTTCCTCGAGAGACTCTTGCTCTGGCTATCTGCTCAAGTCCCCGCCGTTGGCTGTCCAGTTCTCGTTGGAGTGTTGCTACTTCGCGTTGAAGCTCTGCAATATCGGTGCTGGAGGCTGAACTTACGGCTGACGTGCCCATCGCTGGAGCCCTACCTTCGCGAAGTTCTCTTATAGTAGCGGAGTTTTGCAACATTGGGTCCAGTACCCTCTGAAACTCTCGTATGATAGTATCCATATCTGGTTCTGCTGAACCTCTCTCAAGGGTGTTTATTCGGGCAAGGGCTCTCCGGTTTTGCTCCATAACTCTTTCTGTTAACAAATTGTATTCACTAAGAACTAAAATGAGGTCTGCTCTTGAGACAGTTGCATCTGGTCGGAAAAGGTCTTGTCCGAATTTAAAGATAAAAGAGTCCAGCATTCCGTCACCTGAGAAGCTTGTCGCCGCCCTTCTGACTTCTGGGGTCACATCCCGAAATGTCGCTTCGGACGACCTGAAACCTGCAGCCATAAAAATGGAGAAGAATAGGAATGTTCGTATGATGGATTGATTGACTGAAAGTTTGTTTATCATAAGTTTAGAATCTCCTATTTGATGTAAAGTTCGTAATCTTAAATATATCTATAGCAACTGCTGTCTTTCAGTGCCTACAAAGAGTATACATCTATTTAAC
>JAAZFS010000150.1 GCA_012511615.1 Elusimicrobiota bacterium
AAAGAAACAGGGTAAAAGAAAAAAGAAAGCCAAGTATAAAAGCGACCACCTGATTTGAAGTAAGAGCCGAGGCAAAAAGACCAGCGGCAAGAAAGGCACCGCCAATAAGTATCATACCTAAATAGGTACCTACTCCCTGCCCCCAGTCAAATTTACCAAGACTGGCTACCGTAATCGGATAAATCAAGGTTAGGATTATTGCAAGAGACATTAGGGCAAAAGCTGCGATAAATTTCCCAGCAATAATCTCTTCGTCTTTCACCGGCAGGCTTCCCAAAACCTCCATGGTTCCCTGATTAAACTCTCCAGCAAGAAGCTGCATAGCAATTGCTGGGGCAAGGAATAAGAGAAGGAGAGGAACATTCACCGCAAAATTCTGTATTGTCGCACGGTTCATCAGAAAAAGAGTCGAGGAAAACATCCAGCCGCTGATTAAAAGAAAAACGAGTATTGTTATATAGGCTATTGGGGAATCAAAATACCGCTTAAACTCTTTTTGTGCAATTAAGAATATTCTTTTAATCATGCCTCTACCGTCAGCCTCTTAAATACATCTTCCAGACTCTGCTCCTTGATACTTAAGTGAAGAATGGGCCAGTTTTTCTCTACCGCCAAATTAAAAATATCCCTTCTTGGATCAGTATTTTTTTCAGTGAAAATTTCTATATTTTCCACACTCTCCTTAACTTCTAAGACACCATCGATATCCTCGAGGAGTTTTAGGGCCTCTTCCATAGGGGCATCAAGGGCAAGTGAATATACATTCCCTTTCTCACCGCTCAACTCTTCATGCGTTCCATCGGCAACTATCCTGCCGCGGTTAATTATTATTATTCTTGAACAAAGGGCTTGAACCTCCTGCATAATGTGAGTTGATAAAATAATTGACTTGGTCCCACTAAGACTTTTAATAAGATTACGAATTTCCTGTATCTGGTTGGGATCAAGTCCACTTGTAGGTTCGTCCAATATCATTACGGACGGATCGTGAAGAATAGCCTGGGCTATACCAAGCCGCTGCCGGTAACCTTTCGATAGGGCTCCAGATGGCTTAACTACCACATCTGAAAGACCACATATGTCAACTGTCTCCGCTATTCTTTTTTTCAATTCATTTGGAGTCATTCCCCTGAGGCGGCCACAGAAACTCAAGTACTCCAATGGTGTCAGTTCGGGATAAAGAGGATTATCCTCAGGAAGATAACCTATCATCCCCTTTATTATGAAAGGCTCCGAAGTTACATCAACTCCCCTGATAAAGGCCCGACCTGAGGTCGGTGGCATGTAGCCAGAAAGCATTCTCATAGTAGTAGATTTTCCTGCACCATTAGGTCCGAGAAATCCAACTATACTACCGCTTTCTATCTGCATATCAATAGAGTCAACAGCAGGAATTCCCCCAAATTCTTTTCTCAATTTTTCTGTTCTAATCATATCAAGTAAAACTAATAAATCCTGTGAAACCTCAACTGGAAAGTTTAAATAAAACTACCAGCAATTTATGATAGATCTAGCGCCAAGCAAGAAATTCTATCAATTATTCTATTTTAAAAAAAAGAAAGCTTCTGTCAAGGGAAAACTATCAAATCTTACTTTGTCGTCAATTGAAATTTTCTAAATAAATTTTTCTCCCTTAAAAACTGGAAGAATTCCCTAGAAATCAGAGCAAATTTTTAATAATTAAGCCCCTAGCAAGAAATATCCTTGTGGATATTACTATTATCTCCTCTTGCTCTGACATATTTAAATCTTAAAAAATTAGATAGTAACTGTTTTTTCTGATGCGGAAAGAATGGACGCTATTTCGAAGAAATTAGATATTCGACCGACGCTGAGTTTATTCTTTATGTTGAAGAAGTCAAGGCAGGTACCACAGACTATAATATCTATTCCGAGGGCTTCAAGCTTTTTTATTATTTCAAGTGTATCCGAGCCCTCAACAGCATGTTTTACCGAACCATTCATTAAAACAATTCCGTCGGGTAAGGGTTCAACCTGGGGTATGGTCTGAAAAAATGTTTTCATAAGAAGACTGCCAAGTTCCTCTGAAGGCGACCCAATACCATAAGAAGTGAGAAGAAACAAGGTATCACCTGCAGGTGTTTGTTCAGGTTTTTTCTCCTGCCTAGTTTCAGAAACTTTTTCGGGAGTAAGAGTAATAAGTGTCACTTCCTCTTCAGTTTTCTCTGACACACTATACCCTCTTGACCCAGCAAAACGGGATACATTTACCCGGGCAGCTTCGTCGTTTACTAAAACCTGAATTATGCTAGCTGGATATTTCTCAAAAGCTTTTTTCGTCTCAATAACTGGTTGAGGGCAAGGAATGCCACACAAATCTAATTTTATCATACAGTTCTCCCTTATTTGAAATCATCATGGGAATAGTGAATTTATCCTATAATAACCCAATTTAATACTCTGCATATATTGTACATAATTCAGTCTAATACCGCAAATTTTTATAGAGAGCGAGATCTTCCGCAGGAGTCTCTTGTACTTATAAATACTAAGGGACGCTATATAGCGTCCCTTAGTGATATCAACTTTTATGAGAATTAAACTTCAGGCAGTTAAAAGTCATCATCATCAAAGTCTTCTTCATCGTCCTCCCAGAAGTCGTCCTCCCAATCATCATCATCTTCAAGTTCATCAATAATATCGTCATAGGTCAGCTGTGCGAATTTTGGAGGGTTTGTTTTTAGAACCTCAAGCTCCGCATCGCATACGGAACAGTTAATAATATCGTTCTCTTCCAACTCTTCCTCTAAGTTAAAATCTGATCCGCAAACTGGACATTTCACAGTGAGTTCATCATTCATTATTAAAACGCCTCCATTTACTCATTCATCTTCCTTTTCTTCTCTTACCTAATATCAAGCTCGAAATTATTGTAAAAAAAAATAAAGAAATTGCAATAGGTCTTAGTAAAACCATCAAATTCACCAAATAAGGTTTCAATAAACTCAAAGTATTAGATCTATTTTAAAACCGCATGAGGCACATCTATTCTCTGTTATAATATTAAATAATTCAGACGAATAACCACTCCTTTCTATTAGGAGAGCCGAACATTCGGGACAATAAGTTGAATTATCAGCTTGGGTATTTCCTTTGTAAATATATTTTAGTCCAGACGCTCTCCCTGCTTGCTCGGCTGCCTCAAGCGCAGCTATAGATGTAGGCGGAGTCTCAGAAGAATACTTGTAAGATGGAAAATATTTTGAAATATGCCAGGGAATATTTTTTCCTAAGGAAGAAATGTAGTTGGCGATATCTGATAGGGATTTGAGGTCATCATTTTCGCCAGGAATAATCAAGGTCGTCACCTCCACCCAAATTCCCAGCTCAAGCATAAGTTTAATTGTATCAAGAACCGGTTTCAAACCGCCCCCGCAATTAGCCTCATAGAACTCCTGGCTACTATATTTTAAATCAATATTGGCGGCATCAAGAAAAGGAGCTATTTTTAAAAGGGCCTCGGAGCTTATGTAACCGTTTGTTACAAAAATATTTTTTAATTCCTCCGCCTTCGCCAGACGGGCACAATCGAGGGCATACTCAAAAAAAACAGTCGGTTCCGTATATGTATAGGCGATACTGGCACAGTCAGAACTGATGGCCCTAGATACCACACTCTCGGGACTAACTTCACGAATATCTTCTAATTTTTCTCTAGTCTTAAGTTGGGAAATCCCGCTATTTTGGCAGAATCCACATCTAAAATTACAGCCGGGAGCGCTAATTGAGTAAGCAAGGGATCCAGGGAGAAAATGGTAAAGCGGTTTTTTTTCTATTGGATCTGCCGAGCAGGCCGCAATTCTCCCATAATTCAGACTGACAAGTCTTCCATTATCGTTAAACCTAACCCCGCAAATACCATAAGCCTGATCTGGGATAATGCATCGATGAGGACAAAGGCGACAAAGAACCCTCCCCCCATCAGCTTTATCCCAGAACAGGGCCGTATGATTCACCTTAATCGAATAGCTCTATGGCCTCTGTCGGACAGCATTCAACAGCTTCGCGGACATTCTCCTCATCTGCTTCAGCTACTTCTTCATTGATGACCTCGGCAATTCCTCCGGTCATTCTAAAAACCTCAGCACTTATCTGTGGGCAGAGACCGCATCCGATGCACTCTGCATCATTTATTCTAACCTTCATTTCCTACTCCTTTCTATTAGATATTTTGATATTTAAAACTCTCAAGCATTTTTATATCGGTGGACAAATTTATGATAATTAATTATACTTCTAAGTCAAATGAATAATTTCGATAATCTATCCATAATAATACCGGTAATAAACGAGCTGGCCAACCTTAAAAAACTGCTACCGATTTTAAGGCAAAAATACCCTGGTCTAACAATTATAGTATCGGATGACGGCTCAACTGACGGAACCCGTGATTACATAGCTGAAGACGCAAAGACCACGACCACTCCCCTGATATATTTAGAGAGAAAAGGAAACGAGTTTATCTCTAGCAAAAACATCTCCGACTCTCTTTCAGAAATATTCTATTCTGACAAACTCAAAATCAGAGACACAGCTGGATTAACTGCTTCTGTACTTGATGCACTTCTTATATGCACCAGTGAAAATTTTGCAGTTATGGATGCGGACTTTCAGCATCCAGTCGAACTTCCAGGAAATCTAGTAGAAAAACTTGATGACCATACCTTGTCTGTTGCTCATAGAAAAACCCTTAAAGATTTTCCTCCCCACCGAAAACTTATGTCTCTTTTCGGAAATTTTATCTCAAACTCGGTCTTGCCTTCATATGCCAGAGCAAAAGACCCACTCAGCGGCGCTTTTGCTGGAAAAACCGAATTTTTCGCCAATATGATTGAGACTAAAGAAGATTTTGGACTTGAAGGTTTTAAGGTGCTTTTTGATTTTCTCAAACTACTACCAAAAGACTCAAAAATCGCCAATGTCGGCTATGATTTCCAGATGCGTTCGATGGGAGAATCTAAGATAGGATTCAAACAAATTCGCTGCTTTTACAGATCGGTCTTTGATAAGCATACAGTAAGATTTATCTCTGGGGTTCTGGTGCTGATGGTCTGCCTTCTAATTGGGAATTATCTTGTTTTCAAATATGGTGATATTAATTTATCAACAAGAATCCGTGCCTTGGGGAAGGATTACCCGTCAGTAAGTTCCGCATTTAGGATTATCACTAATTACGGTCACCACCTCTACCACTTTATCTTTCTTTATATCCTTGTCATTGGATACATCAAGAAAAGAAAAGACATGATACGCCTAGGCTGGACCTATGTAATGGTTCAACTCCTGGTTTCAATTGCAATATGTGGCGCCATGAAAATGATAATCGGTCGCCCCAGACCCAGAACAGGCCTTTATGACTTTAAGCATTTTTCTGGAAAATCCAGATTTAGATCCTTTCCTTCTGGCCACACTACTGATGCTTTTAGTTCGGCAGGAGTAGTTTGGGGATATTCCAGAAGCTATATACTATCAATAATAGCCTTTATTTTCTCTGGACTAGTCGGATTTTCAAGAATAATACTTTCATCCCATTTCCCACTAGATGTAGTTACAGGGATGGTATTAGGCTTTGGAGGTGGGCTGATTATTACCTATATCAGATTCCGAAAACCGGAAACCCGCCGGAAAAGTTACGGGCAAGATAAAAATAAATCTTCTTAACCTTTATTCCCTGGCGAATTAAAGGCAGCTCTCCTAAGTATTCTATATCCTCAAAATAATCTTGGTACAATTCAAGAGGATCTGCAAAATATCTTGCAGAACTTATAAAGATACCATCTTGTCCGATAAACTCATCCTGATCCTGCCAGAATGCATAACCTCTCGCACGATTTAGATTTCCCAGACAAATAAGAGGATACTCCCCTCTAAGACCATGAGTTATATAGCCTCCGAGTTCCCAGCGATGGGTAAAAAGAAATTTTTCTTCCATATCAAGTTCAGAAAGATAAGTGCCCACCTGATCCCAGCCAGATATTTCAGCTGTGAGATCCCTGAGCCTGGTTTTCTCGGGTATACTTGTTTCAGCAAGAGGCTCATTCATAATAAATCCGGTCTTAGTCTGAAGGATAGCTGTCCCGGCAACAATTAGAAGAAGAACCAAATGGAAAGCAGCATAAAAATTAAAAAGTTTACGACGCCTTTGTAAAAGAGAATAATAAAACAAGCCCGTTAAGGGAGCAAGTGACATATAGCCTATT
>JAAZFS010000151.1 GCA_012511615.1 Elusimicrobiota bacterium
GCCCAAGGGAGAGAAATGGGGGGATCTGTATTGATAATATTAAGATTATTATTTATTCCTAAATCCCCTCCAGCAATTAATATGCCCTTTACATCTACATTATTATGAATACTTACATCCGCCGAACCACTGATGACTCCGTGTATTTTCACATTGTTTCTTATTCGTATGTCCCTAATCTTCCAATCTCCATCAAGAACTATAAGGTTTAACTCTGCATACTCACCATCTTTGGAGCCGTAAATATTATTATTTACTGCTATCCCATAATCATATTCATTGCTTTTATCGCCTATTGCTACTGGGCTGGTGCGGGTTGAAACAACAATTGTCCCCCCACTGACAACATTCACATTGTTATGAAATTCCACACCGCTGGTATATAGATAAACTCCTCCCTTAAGATCAAGCTGAACATTGTTGTGAAATGCTGCTCTCATATTTGAATCAAAAGTAACCTGACCACCAAAGCTATGATTAGTATGGGTTACGCTGGCCAGAAAGGCATCCGTATCATAGTAGGAATCCATAAGGCTCTTATCCGTAAGCTCAGAAGTGTCATGTTCGGTAACAAGAGGAACACCGTGCGGCACGGTGGCTGTAATATTATCTTTGCCTATTATGCTACTCCGGGCCCGGATTTCCTCTTTGGGACAGGTCCCATACCGGTCAATCTTGTAATTCGGGCCGATACTTATTGCAGGCGACTCCGTATGTGCCGAATAAAGGGCACAGTTTCCATATTTGTCAGGAATATGTGTAATATTTGATCCGATTGTAATATGACCATTACTAAATATGACTCCTTCTACGGTAACATTATTCCCAATAGCACCAGAAGCTCCGATAACTATGCTCTCCCGAGGCGGTTCACCCCCACCCCTTCTTACCGCGACAACAGCCCTTATGCTTCTAGTCACTCGGCTTTGGGCAAGGCTTGGAATATGTCCAGTAGAATTTATGACATAATATGAACCTGAAGGAAGGATAGTAACCTCGGCCTCACCCTGTATTCTACCAGAGTTTCTACCCACTTTATCGATGAAGTGGGGCTCAAAACTATCATTTTTAATATCCATAATAGCTTTTTCAATACCGGCATCGGCCACATAGAAAGCCGCTTCATACAAGCGACCGTCAAGCTCCTTCTTTGACTCATTCCTGGTAAGAAGTATCATTGATTGTCCCAAAAGCACAACTACCAGCATTATCATAACAGCACTTACAAGCGCCATACCATTATTTGAATTTCTATTTTTCATTTTATTTACCATATAAATTAATAGTCAGCTATGTATCCTATTAGACTCGTCTGAAGAGGAGTCCCCATATTAGTCCAACTTACGGTGACCTCAATCTCTTTTAACCCCGGACTTTCTGAGTCTGTACTAATCAGAACCTCCTGAGTAAACCTAGTATTTCCTACCAGTGTTTTTGAACTGGAAGTCCAGGTCCCTGTAGCAACTTCCGCATAGTAGCTTGATTTATAATCCTCTAAGGTGTCAGCCGCCCATTTTTGGGCAAGAGTATACATTTTTGAATTATTTAGAGCGCGATTATTATAAATAAAAGTATGGGCAAAACCCATAACAATATAAGACAATATTGCCAAACTAATCAGAAGCTCTACAAGCGTAAATGCTTTATTATTTTTAATGATGCTCACTATATAGTAATGTTAATCTGCTGGGAAAGATAAATCAACATCTGGATGACAAGAGGATTTCTCCAGAGGCAGCCAGGTTCTCACCAAGATAAATTTCTCCGAAAAAGCGAAAATCGCCAGCTTCTTCCAAAGTTTTTTTCACCCTAACCTCAAGACGGTCACCAGGCTCTATCGTCTGCCGGAATTTCACCTTTTCAATCCCCTTTAGCTTAAGGTCTCCTCGCCCTAATATCAGCATGGCTATCTGAGCAATAGTTTCTACTATCAGAACCCCTGGCATAACCATATGTCCAGGAAAATGTCCTTCAAAAAAATATTCTTTACCAGTCAATTCCTTATACCCCACCCCTTCCTCTTTAGGAGAGATTATATCAGCCGAATCCAGCATCAAAAAAGGAGACCTATGAGGAAGTATCTGCTTTATCTTTTCCCTATTCATTTGACTGAATATCCTTTCATAAAAATTCATCATCTCTCAAAAACCCTAAGAGGGGTGAAGCCATCTTCTATACTTAAGCCGTATACGGTAGCCAGTTTTCCGCTAAAGGGCTTAATTTTCCCTTCTCTTATAGGCCGGCCCTTATGGCGGACAAGCCTTTCCATACCATCTGGGGTAAGAATAAAAAAACCATCGGGACAAGGGAGTATACGCCCTTGGCGGATTTCACCAAAACGAAAGGGATCCAGATAGGCCAAAAGAAACCTTAATTTTTTCATAAAACCTCCAGACCGAAAGGCTAGAAACTTCTTTTTTATGGCGGAAGTTGAATAAAAACTTGATAATTCTGACAATAGCGATTCGTTCATATCCCGGACAAATTCAGAGACGGCACGATCGGTTCCATAGTAATCAATTTTTTCAGTCAATTTATTCATAAGCTGTTTTTTCTCTAGTTCACTTATCTCAGATTCAGTAATAATGTCCTTTAAGAATTTAACCGGCTCTACTCCAGAAAGAACCATCTCACGGATAGTGTCTTCCACTTTTTTATTGAGATTCTCAGCAAGAGCACAAGAGTCGTAAAGAGACGAAACTAATAATATTGCGAAAAACATCCACTTCATATGACTTATGAAACCCTTAGCTAGAATCATTTGAAATAACTAAAATATTTTATAATATTACAGGAATATTAGCAAAAGAAAAGCCCCTTTTACCAGCACGATAAAAGGGGCTTTAAACC
>JAAZFS010000152.1 GCA_012511615.1 Elusimicrobiota bacterium
ATATCTCATTGAAAGTATTGAGAATATACCTGGCGTAAATATATGGGGGCCAGATGCAAATCAAGCTCGAACCTCTACTGTTAGCTTAACCATAGATGGAGTTCATCCTTCAAAGGCAGCGACTGCTTTTAATAGAAAAGATATCTGCGTGAGGACGGGACTTCACTGCGCACCAGGCGCACATAGACTGCTTGGAACTTTTCCTGAAGGTAGCATTCGGATATCTCCTGGATTCTTCACCAGTGAAAAAGATATAGATGAAGCCGTGAAAGTCTTAAAACAAATATGAAGATATTTATTATAAGCTTTGATAATACCCACAAGGTATTGAGTGCAGAAAAGAAACTAAAGGAGATATTTAATGGTGTCACCACCATACCCACTCCAGAAATCCTATCCACCGACTGTGGTGTATCACTTCAGGTCGAGGCTTCAAAAAAAGAAGATATCATCGCTCAACTTCAAAAACTAAAACTTAGTTTTCAGAATATTACCGAATCTTCAGAGAACTATTCTTCAGATTCCGGCATTATATAGTATTTCTTTTCTCCTGGAAGTATTAGCCCGAGATTTTTCCTAGCCAGATATTCAAGATAATCATCTTCATTTTCTATCCAGCTCAACTCTTCTGAAATCCGCTCATTATCTTGGCGAACTTGCTCTATTTCCTTTTCCAAACGGACTATTTCTTTTTTCAGAAGGATTATCTTTCTGATACCCGAACTGGATAAAATAAATGTAAGGACTACCACCCCAATTACGATATAAATCATTTTTGGGGGGATTCTTATCATTAAAGAGCCCTAAATACCGCCTTGGATCCCAGTTCTTCTTCTATCCTGAGGAGCTGGTTATATTTAGCTACTCTATCGGAACGAGAGAGGCTTCCGGTCTTGATTTGCCCACAAGCAGTAGCTACTGCAAGGTCTGCTATTGTGGTATCAGCAGTTTCACCTGAGCGGTGAGACATTACGCTTGTGAAAGAATTTTCAGCGGCTAGAGTCATGGTTCTGAAAGTCTCCGTAAGGCTACCTATCTGGTTTATCTTTACGAGAATGGAGTTACCTATACTTTCATCAACGCCTTTTCTCAGTCTCTCAATATTGGTAACAAAAAGGTCATCACCAACAATCTGAACCCTATCTGAGATACGCTCGGTAAGCAGTTTCCAACCACTCCAGTCATCTTCAGCAAGACCGTCTTCAATAGAAATTAAAGGAAGATCATCAGCTAATGAAGCATAATAATCCACCATCTCTGCCGAGGTTTTTTCACCGTCAATCATATATTTGCCATCTACATAGAATTCACTGGCTGCCGCATCTATGGCTAGTGAAACATCATCACCTGGGCGGTAGCCGGCCTTCTCTATGGCCTGAACAATGATTTCCAATGCCTGGCGGTCTGTGTCAAGCGAAGGAGCAAATCCACCCTCGTCACCGACTGCTGTATTCATATTTTTACTGCTAAGAATTTCTTTCAAGGTATGAAAAACCTCTACAGCCATTCTGAGATTTTCCTTGAAGGTTGATTTCCCCATGGGGACAATCATAAACTCCTGAATATTCAGGTTGTTGTCAGCATGCTCTCCACCATTAATGATATTCATCTGTGGGACAGGTAGCCTGTATTCTCCGGGAGAATAATCGGCGCTTCCTACCACTTCTTTTTTGAGGTACTCATAAAAGGGAAGAGATTTTTCACTTGCTGCAGCACGGGCGGCGGCCATTGATACGCCAAGAATGGCATTTGCACCAAGACTGCTCTTGTTGGGAGTGCCGTCAAGCTCTATCATTTTATTATCAAGGGCTTCCTGATCGCTTACTGCCATCCCTTTAACTGCTGGGAAAATTTTATCATTTACATTGGAAACTGCTTTCATTACACCTTTTCCCATGTATCTGGATTTATCATTATCGCGGAGTTCAAGCGCCTCATGCTTACCTGTTGAAGCTCCTGAGGGAACGCAAGCCCGACCCATATAACCACTTTCTGTATAGAGATCTACCTCAACAGTAGGGTTTCCTCTTGAATCCAGTATTTCTCTTGCTTTTATTTCTTTAATCTTCCCCATAATGACTTCTCCTTAGTCTGTTTATAATTTTTTCCGGTTCCTGGTAAATATGGTCTGGCAGGATTTATAAATCCTTCTTTTGTAAGAGCCAGCCTTTTAGCACCAGGAATCTCCTAATGGCACCATCTAAAATACGAAATTTTCTACAATTATGATTGCTTTATTGCCGCAAATATTGGTTAGTTAAAGCAGGTTTTTGAAAACTTCAGTTAAGGTTTTTCTATAGCTTCTATAAGCCGAAAGCCTCTGCCGCAGCATCCAGGATGTCCTTAACGTCTTCTTCCGAACTTCCCTCTACATAAATCCTGACTAC
>JAAZFS010000153.1 GCA_012511615.1 Elusimicrobiota bacterium
ATGATTCTTTAAATGATGCAGTCGAAGATGCGGATATGATAGTAGTTTCTGTACCTTCTGTTGCAATCGCCTCTACCGCAGAACTTTTAAAAAATGCTGAATTTAGTGATGAGACAATAATAGTTAGCACTGTAAAAGGCTTTGAAACAGTCTCCTTAAATCGTCCTACGCAGTTGCTGGAAAAAGAGTTAAATGGAAGAGGGAGAATAGGGGTGCTTTCTGGACCTAGCCATGCTGAAGAAGTGGTAAATCAAATACCCACGGCAATTGTTGCTGCCTCCACTGATACTGAGACACGTTGTCTTGTCCAGAGAAAATTTTCTAACATTTACTTTAGAGTATATACTTCATCTGACTTAATAGGGGTAGAGCTTGGTGGTGCCCTGAAGAATGTAATTGCTATTGCTTCGGGTATAGTTGCAGGTTCCGGCCTTGGAGATAATACCCGTGCCGCCCTTATTGCAAGAGGAAATACCGAGATAACTCGCCTAGGAATTGCCATGGGTGCTTCCAGCGATACCTTTAGCGGTCTCAGTGGCATAGGAGACCTGATAGTTACATGTTTCTCTGAACATTCAAGAAATTTTAGGTTTGGGAAATATTTAGGTAGTGGTCATACTTTTGAAGATGCTCTTGCAAAGATGAAGACTACTGTAGAGGGAATAAATACCGCAAAATGTGTAGACCGACTTGCAGAAAAATACCAGGTATCTATGCCCCTTTGCAACAAAATTAGTGAGATGCTTTTTGATAATAAGTCGGTGTCAGATGCCTGGAAAGAACTTATGCTCCGCCCACTAAAGAGTGAAGATGACGGGAAATGTCTGGAGGAAGAATTTGAATAAAACCGACCTTATTGAGAAAGTTAGTGAGGTGACTTGCGCAAAAACCGAAGCTCAGGATGCAGTAAATTCTCTTTTTGAAGCTATAAGTGATGCATTGTCTGCTGGTGAAAGAGTTACTATATCTAATTTTGGTTCCTTTTATGTGAGGTTTCAGAAGGCCAGAACTGGGCGCAATCCAAAGACTGGTGAAACAATTGACATACCGCCGAGAAAAGTGGTAAAGTTCACTCCATCGCCTGCACTTAATAAAAAATTATAAAATTAAGCTAAATGAAAAAATACTTTACAATCGGAGAGGTATCAGAACGGACAGATATTCCCGCATATACTCTCAGATATTGGGAATCGGAGTTTAAACTCTTAAGACCGCTCCGCAGAGAGAGCGGGCAGAGAAGATACACTCAGAGTGACCTGCATACAGTTGAAAAAATAAAGAAATTATTGTATGAAAAGAAGTATTCAATTGCCGGAGCCAAAAAGCAGCTAATCCAGGAATTAAAGTCTTCAAGTTCCCAGATGGAATTTAAATTATCGGCTTCTGGTGTTGTGCTTCAGGAATTGAAAAAAGTAGAAAAAGATCTTTTAGATATAAAAAAGATGCTTTCTGAGAGTTAGGGCGGGCGTAGTTCAATGGTAGAATACCAGCTTCCCAAGCTGAATACGCGGGTTCGATTCCCGTCGCCCGCTCCATTTTAGCTTGGGTTATATTAATGTCGGGACGTGGCGCAGCCTGGTAGCGCACTCGTCTGGGGGGCGAGTGGTCGCCGGTTCAAATCCGGCCGTCCCGACCATTTTATATCAAGTTATCACTGAAACTCTCCTTCGCTGGGATTATTGACGATGCTAGAGACCAAAACTCTTATGGGGACAAGTGTCGGTGATATTCTTAACTATACAGGCTTTCCAAGAAACTGTATAGTTGAAACTTACCAGATAAGTTTTTAAGGTTCGGGGTGTGGCTCAGTTTGGCAGAGCGCGTCGTTCGGGACGACGAGGTCGGAGGTTCAAATCCTCTCACCCCGACCATTTAAATAGCTTACCTAAGGCAAAGAAAATGCCAGTCTGGCAGATTATTAGAAATTGTGACTCCCAAAAAATATCTCTTGATTGCTATTGGGTATTATTTCACTAGCAAAAGTTTAATTTAAATAAATTTAAAATTGTGTTAATAGTCACTAGCGAAAAACAATAAAGCTGCTGTAATATAAAATCAGTTTTGTTGTGATTTTAGCTGAAACAGATATAATTAAAAATTCAGGTATAAAAGTCCTAAGTTTTAAAAGTATAAGCATTAATGGAATACAGTCTTTACAAAATAATATTCGGCCGCAAAAAATAATTAAATAGAAATGGATAAGAAAACACGAGATAGAGCCCTAAACCTATCAATAGCGGATGGAGTGTTGTCCGCTATAATGAGATCTCTATGCGGAGGTATATTTTTAACGGGTTTTGTTCTCAAAATTCTTGAGTCAGATCCGGGAAAGATAGGTATCCTTGCTTCCCTGCCTTTATTTGCAAATATCGTCCAGTTATTTGGTTCCTACATTATAGAAAAAACTGGGAAAAACAAGATGCTTTGTTTTATATCAGCTGGAATCAGTCGAGCTCTTTGGTTGTTTGTGCTTATTTTACCTTTTAAAATTTTTTCCCCTGTTTCTGATTACAGGATATGGTTTCTTGTAGCTATCATAGGGGCATCAAGCATATTTGCTTCGCTCTCGAGTGTTGGTTGGCTTTCATGGATGAGCGACCTGGTTCCTGCTGAGAGTAGGGGTGCATACTTTGGCAAAAGAAATATGTTTACTGCCTTTTTTGGCATGATTTTTGTTCTTTTAGGTGGTTGGTTTATAAAATTCTGGGCAGAAAAATATACAGAAGTAAATCCTTACGGATTTATTATTCTTTTCGCTGTAGGAATAATTGCAGGTTTAAGTTCACTAATATTTATGTTTGCCATACCTGAGGTTGAAACTGAAGAAAAGGAAGTAAATGAAGAGTTTTCTCCCCAGTTATTTTTAATGCCTCTCAAAGATAAAAATTTCTGCAGGCTCGTTATTTTTGCGTCAATCTGGATTTTTGCCGTAAATATTGCTGGACCTTATTACGCAGTCTATATGATAAATATGCTTAATATTGATTTTTCGGCACTGGCATTGTTTGGTACTGCATCGACAATTGCCACTCTTATAATGATGAAAATATGGGGTCCCATTACTGACAAACTTGGTAATAAACCAGTCATTATAGTGTCTGGGGTTATTCTGATATTTGTACCCTTCATATGGTTGGTAGCTCGTGCGGAAGCATATAATATTCCTGTTGTAGTCGCTCATATTTTGTCTGGTGCTTTTATGGCCGGTGCGACTCTTTCTCAGTTTAATATTCTAATTAAGATGTCTCCTCAGGAAGGCCGGTCTGTTTATCTGGCACTTTATGCGGTTATGACCGGACTGATTGGTGCTTTGGCCCCCCTAGCTGGCGGAGTTCTTTTCGGTTGGATTAAAAACTTCTCAATAGCATTCTTTGTGTTTAACATAAATGCATACCACTTAATCTTTCTTTTTTCTAGTTTACTTATAGCGTTTTCACTTATATTTGCGGTCCGAATTTATGAAGAGGACAGCGCAAGTCCTGTTAGTGTGGTTATTCAACTTAAGAATGATCTTAACCCTCAGACGGGAATATCTGGTGCTATGGATTTTCTTATTGTTCGTAAGGAAAAAAGTGAAAAAATACTAAGGAGGCTCGATCGGACTTCAGAAGAACTTGCTACAAAATCGGAGGAACTTGTAAAGAAAGTACTTGATGGAGCAGAAGAAATAACCAAGAAACCTCTTGAAAAAATCAAAGAGTTTCTAAAAGATGATGATGAATAAAATCGGAGGGAAATCAGATGGATAGATTTGTCGAAATATTCAACAGACTTGTTGCAGATTCAGCGAAACAAGTTTCAGATTTTGTTTTGGGTTTCGGCCCCAAGATTGTTTTTGCTGTTCTAATACTTTTATTGGGATGGCTTTTGGCTATGCTAGCAAAAAAGATTGTTGCAAAACTGCTGAAGGCGATTGGATTCAATGTCTTTTCCGAGAAAATTGGAGTTCAGAAATTTATGGAGAAGGGCGGCATTGTGAAACCACCGTCACTTATAGCTGCAGTTATTGTATATTGGATTGTAATTTTCAATACGCTTATGCTAGTTTCGGAGGTTTTAAACATTGAGACTCCTGCCCGATTTTTCAATGACCTTTTAAGCTATATGCCCAGTCTTGGTGTTGTTTTTATAATAATTATTCTGGGAGTTATTACTGCAAAATTTGCTAGTAAATTTACGACAAAAGCTACTAAACTGGCTGGTCTGCCATTCAGTAAATTTATTGGTTCAATGGCGGGTTATATTTTTGTTGGGCTGTCAATACTTCTTTCATTTGAGTATCTCAATATATCAAAAAGTGTATCAATTCAGTTCTCAATAATAATATTGGGAATGATACCCCTAACAATAGCATTGTTTTTAATAATAGGCGGAAAAGATACGGTATCCAGCATTTTGGCGTCACGTTATGTTAAAAATGAGTTGTCTCCTGGAGATATGATAGAAATTGAAAATATAAGCGGTGAAGTAGTCTCGGTTGGTCTTATATCCACAAAGATTAGTCATAATAATTACCATATACTAATTCCTAACTACCGTTTTCTAACTGAAATACTAAAAAAGACAGAGGCTGAGTAATTGAATTGACTCTTTATTGAGGGTTTCTTATAATCTTGAGTGTGCTTTAAATAGCTTAGGAGCCTGATGAAAAATTACAATTTGATTAGAGAATGCAATTTCAAGAAGGGTAGTGTTTGGAACTATTCGAATGCTGAGCTTATAAATCTTTTTGACTGTTTTTCTCTATATGACCTTTGTTTTAGAAACAATTTTTTCTCTGCCCAGTTCAAAAGAGAAATATTGTGAAATACTCGATACCCACAGATTTTAGCGATTCGCTTCTAAAGAGCATTGATAGTGAGCATGTCGGCGAGCTTTACGGGAAACTACCTCGTGATTTTGTTGGCGGCGGTCGGCCCTCCTTTATACTACCGTCTGTTACGAAAAAAAAGTTTATTGCACATGTAAAAAAATGTCGGGAACACGGAATCGATTTTAACTATCTCCTGAATTCTACCTGTATTGGGAATAGAGAACTAACCCGCTCTGGATCACGCAAGTTAAAGAAACTCCTAGATATGCTTATAAAAGCTAAGGTAAGTACGGTTACAGTATCGATTCCCTATATCTTGGAGTATGTAAAAAGGAATTATCCAGAACTCAAGGTTAGCGTATCAGTTATGGCTGGTGTCGATTCTCCAGAAAAAGCCAGATACTGGGAATCTCTCGGGGCTGACAGAATTACGCTCCCATCAGTTTGCGGTTTATATAGAAATTTTCCTCTTCTCCGTCAAATCCGTAATGCAGTTTCCTGCGAATTAAAGCTAATTGCAAATTTAACTTGTCTCCATAGATGTCCCTTATGGATGTACCATGCTAGTGGACATTCGCATGCTTCTCAGACTGGAGATCCCAGCCGTGGATTTGTTATAGATTACGCTTATCTTAGGTGTAATTCTCTTAAACTTGAAAA
>JAAZFS010000154.1 GCA_012511615.1 Elusimicrobiota bacterium
GCCTCATACATGATTAAGGAGGAATATCCCGAAGATACCAAAATAGGGCTCTTGTCTGAAAATTCGGTTTACTGGCCTGCTGTTTATTTTGCGTCCCAGCTTCTGGGAATGACTATAGTTACGCTGGATACACAGATGAAGCCTAGAGATAATATCCATTATTTGAGGCATTCTGGAGCAGGAATCCTATTTACATCATCCGATGTATACGAAAGCATGGACTTGGACCTTGCCAAGGGTCTTAAAATAAAAGAGACGATCCTCCTTGACAGTCCTTCCTTTAATGGGGCTTCTTCACTTGAAGAAATTCTTGAGGGGGTAAAGCCAGCAAATGTGAGAGATCTTAATATAGATAAAATAGGGAAAGACAGCACTGCAGCCTTGCTCTATACTTCTGGAACCACAGGCAGCCCAAAGGGAGTGGTCCTAACTCACGCAAATATCCTTCATCAGGCCGAGATGATTCCCGAAATTGTAACCTTCACCCCAGAGGATGTTTTTTATGGGGTTCTTCCTCTTTTCCATACGCTACCTACCGTGGCCAGCCTTATTGCTCCCTTTATCAGCGGAGCCAGTGTTGTTTTTCCTAAAACCATAAGAGCTACCACACTTGTAAAAATAATGAAGGATAGGGGAGTTACGGTGATGGTAGGTGTACCAGCTCTTTACGAGTCTTTGAAAAAAGCAATGGTTAACCAAATTTCCCATTCTTCTATTCTTGTAAAGTCTGTATTTGGAACACTGAAAGGAATTACAAAAGTCCTCAATGTTACTGGAATGAATGCAGGTAGGGTGACTTTTTCTGCCATAAGATCCAAGGTTGGGATGAAAGATGTGTATATGATGATATCTGGCGGAGCCCCCTTGATGACGGAAACAGCGGATTTTTTCAACCTATTGGGGATAGAGTTCTTTGAGGGTTACGGATTGACAGAGACTTCACCAGTTTTAACCGTAAACTACAAGGGGAAAAAAGGATCAGTAGGAAAAGCTGTAATCAATGTTGATATAAGGATATCAGACCCAGATGAGAATGGAATTGGGATGATAGAGGTCCGTGGACCCAATATAATGAAAGAGTACTACCGGAATACTGAGGCGACAGATGAGATATTCTTGGGAGACGGTTGGCTGAGTACAGGTGATCTGGGATATGTTGATAGTGATGGTTATCTTTTCCTAAAAGGCCGCAACAAGAACGTCATAGTATCTTCGGCCGGTAAGAATATTTATCCTGAGGAAGTAGAAGATAAGGTCAGAAGAAGTAATTTCATACTTGAATGTATGGTATATGGCCGTCGGGAATCTGAGTCAAACCAGGCTCAGACCGTTGAAGCGCTTATATATCCTGACTTTGAAACTATTGATGCCCACTTCAGGGAAGAAGGAATTGAAGAGACTGATGAGGCTATTTACGCCTTAATAAATGAGGAAGTGAAGCGCCTTACAAAGAATCTACCTAACTACAAAAAGATTAGGAAGTTCAGGATTCATCGCGAGGACTTTGAAAAGACAAGTACAAGAAAGATTAAAAGGTTTCTGTACGCTGATTAAAGCTTCGTTTTAAAACCGCTTAAAAGCAACCAAGAGCACCCGTTCATTAATTGAGCGGGTGCTTTTTTGTTTGTTTTTTATAAGTATAAACCTTTAAATACCGTTCTTGAAACTTCCGATAGTCCAACCCCTTGATAAGCTTTAAAAGGCCTTAAAAGCGATTTTTAGATTAGGGTTTTAAGCTTAGTAGTGAAACGAAACTCAATTTAAAAACCAACTATTTAATTTCTAATCTGAAAGCATTTTCAAGTAAAAATATTTGTGCCTAGAGATAATTTGTTTTCATAACTTTCATTGTGATGGAGCAAGCAGCTGGGGCTATAAATATATAATTCAATTAGAAAATCCACTGGCTTAAAGGCTTAAATAAAAAGACAGAAACCACCATGGCTGTAAAACAATCTTAAAGAAGGCGATAAGTAAATTCAGTTTTTAGAGAAGCCTCAATAAAACATAAAGTAGTTTATAGGTTTTCGCTGGAATATATATCTATTGCAGGGGAACCAAGGCAAACATGAGATAGAGCTTTAGTGAGATTAAAAGATGGCTTAGTTAACATAAGAACTATTATCGGACAGGAAAAACGGCCAGACTCTTGTCTCTGCATCAATAAAAATACTTTGTAAAAAACCTTTATTTTCCCTCACCTCTTTCCGCTCACAAAGGAAAAAATTATTTTAGACTTGCTTGCAAAATAAGTTAAATTTTAATACTTCTTAAATATGGTTACGGATACTTTTAAGAAAAATTACGCGCTCAACAAAAAAGAAATAAAGAGTAAAAAAACTATTCTTTCATCCCAGCCAATCGGCCTTGGCATAGCTCTTACTTCTAGATGCGGACTCAAGTGCATAATGTGCCGGGCTTGGGAAAAAGTTTGGGATATACCAGATAAAATTGCTGATGAAATTTACTCCTTCCTACCCTACCTATCTAGACTTTACTGGCAAGGTGGCGAGGTTTTTCTTTCAAAACATTTTCGGCCTCTTTTTAAGGATGCCATGAAATATCCCTACCTTCATCAGGAGCTTGTCACAAGTGGTCTTTTTATTGATCAAGCCTGGGCAGACCTTCTAACATCTACCCCCATAAATATAATTTATTCAATAGATGGGTTCACCCCTGAAGTTTATGAAAAAATCCGTTTAGGGGCCCGGTTTGAAGATATGCTGAAGAGCGCCTCTCTTATAAATACTTGGAAAGAAAAAAACACCGATGCTTCTGCCCGACCTCTAGCGACAACTTCAATAAACTTTACCGTCATGGCTTCCAATTATAAAAACATTCCAATGGCCGTAGATTTTGCCTTGTCTTATGGCTTTGATGATCTTACTCTGACACCAGTTGATTATATAAGGGATGAAGAAAATATATTTCTTCATCAAAATATGGATGCTCTAAAATTTATCGATGAGGCTCTTATAATATTAAGAGAAAAGGCCTCCGCTAAGGGCCTATCTTTCCATTGCCTGATTCCAGCCCTTAAAGCGGACTTACAGGGCTCTTACTCTGAGAAAGGAAAAATAAGGCCTCAAAAGCGATCTAAGGACAAACTACCTCTTTGCCTCTGGCCTTGGCAGCATATGTTTGTAGATATAGGAGGAGAGGTGAAACCCCACTGCGTCTGCCCTCAATCCTTAGGCAATATTTCTGATAAGTCACTTGAAGAGCTGTGGAATTCAGATACAATGGTAGAGTATAGAAGAAGAGTCGCAAATGGCGATATGGCAGGATTTTGTTCGCAGAATTGTCTAGCCAACCTTCACCAGGAGGAGCTCTTCAGGATTAGGGATCCTTTATTAAAATGAAAAAGCAACTTACATTTACTTGGGATATTCACTTGGCCTGTAATTATAGATGCCCTTACTGCTGGTTTCACGGCAA
>JAAZFS010000155.1 GCA_012511615.1 Elusimicrobiota bacterium
AGATAATAATAGTAAACACAATTTTTTAAATAGTGATGAGCTAAATGTAAAACTACAGCTGGATAAACCCGGAGATGCTAATGAATATGTTTTAATGGGGAGAAATTACAGAGACCAGGGTAAATATGAACAGGCAATAAAATATTTTGAAAAAGCGCTAAAAATTAATCCTGAGAATTACGATGTCTGTTGTGAGTTGGCTTGCTGTTTTATGGATCAAGATGAACTTGAGTCAGCAATAAAATATTTTCAAAAAGCCTTGAAGATTAACCCGAATGATGAATGGAACTATATTGGCTTGGCTTATTGTTTGATTGAATTAGGAAAGCATGATGAAGCAGAAAACTGTTTTAGGGCTGCTATAAAAATCAATCCTGAGAATGAAGACGCTTATGGGGGTTTGGGTAGATTTTTCAGAGTTCAGCGTCGATATGAGGAGGCAGAAAAATATTTCCAAAAAGCGCTGGAGATTAATCAGGATGATGAATGGAATTATCTTGGGGTAGCCGATAGTTTGATTGATTTAGGTAAGTATGAGGAAGCCGAAAACTATTTTAGGTCTGCTCTGAAAATCAATCCTGAGAATGGATATGCTTATGAAGGGTTGGGCAGAACTTGCAGGAAACATGGGAAATATGAAGAGGCAGAAAAATATTTGCAAAAAGCACTCGCGATCGACGCAGAGAATGAGATGTTTTATAATCAACTGGGATTATGTTTTGAAAGTCAGGGTAAACTTGAAGAAGCAGAAAATTGTTTTAGGGTTGCTTTAGAAATTAATCCCGAGGATAAATATGCCCATGAAGGATTGGGCAAAGTTTGCAGAAGACAGGGTAAATATGAAGAAGCGGAAAAATGTTTCAAGAAAGTAATCGCAATCGATCCGAAGAAAGAGGGAATTTATGAAGAACTGGGATTATCTCTTATGGGTCAGGGCAAACACCAAGAAGCAGAAAATTCTTTTTTGGAATCCCGAAAAATCACTCAAATGCAAGGCCACAGATATTATTCGCCCGAAACAATCAATAATTACATTAAACTTAAGAAAACTTTAGAAAAAAATAATGTTCAATATGTTTGTGTGCAATACCCTATGTGGGATGTGGAGCTATTGAAAGATATATTTAGAGAAGAAAGTGGGATTATATTTGTGGATAATAAGAAAATATTTGAAGATGCAGTCAATCAGTCAAGTTATTGCGAATATTTTGTTGATGCCTTCGGCGGCGATTTTGGTCATTGCACCCCTAAAGGGAATAAATTATTGGCAGAGAATATTGCACGAGTTATATTGAAAGATTGTTTCGGCAGCGATATTAACTTTAACTAGCTTATTTATAGATTAGACTGTTAAATTCACATAAATTTAGGAGAAAAAAAAGTAAAGTAGATGGAAAAACGAATAAGTTTGGTTAGAGAAGATATAACAAAGATGAGCTGTGATGCTATTGTCAATGCAGCTAACAAAACCCTTTTGGGCGGAGGCGGAGTTGATGGAGCTATACATCGCGTCGGTGGAAAAGCAATTTTAAAAGAGTGTATGGAAATAGGCGGCTGTGAAGCTGGAGAGGCGGTAATAACCGGTGGTGGAAAATTGCAGGCAAGTTACGTAATCCATACAGTCGGTCCTATTTGGCGCGGTGGGAAAAACAAGGAATCGGAATTATTAAAAAACTGCTATTTAAATTCTCTGAAACTAGCAGTTAAGAATGGAGTAAAGACTCTAGCCTTCTCAAATATTTCTACCGGAGTTTATGGCTTTCCCAAAAGAAAAGCAGCTCATATAGCTATAAGCACTGTCAGGGATTTTTTATCAACTGATAATTCCATAGAGAAAATAATATTTGTTTGTTTTGATGAAGAGAATTATCAAATCTATAAAGAAATTTTAAAATAAAAAATTTCATAAGAGCAAGAAAAAACTGGGAAAGTATATAGAAAAACATAAAATATTCGGCTGTAAAGATTGGTGGGAAATCTTGTATTTATTGGATTTTGGTTGACTTTAAGGGTCGCAAATATATAATTACACTCATCCGGTAAGGGCTTTATTTTTTCCTTTACAATTCTGCCAGCTATTACGCAAAACTTCTGCGGCATTAGGAATTAACTTAAAGAAAACAATAAAAACCAAATAAAACTCAATATGCCATATGGGACATATTTTTAAGCATATTTAATAAGAAAGGATTAAGATGTACTGGGAAAAAGAACAGGAAACGCTTGAAGTAGACTTATTGCGTAAGCAGCAATTAGAATATATTAAAAAAATTGTTAAAAGGGTAGGGAAATCCGAATATTATGGAAAAATATTTAAAAACCTTGGAGGTTTTTCAATAAACAATTGGGAGGATTTCAAGTCTCTTCCTTTTACAGAAAAACAGGACTTGAGGGACAGTTTTCCTTACGGTCTCTTAGTGACAGATCTTACCGATGTTATAAGGCTCCACTCATCGTCAGGTACAACAGGAAATCCAACAGTTATCTTTCATACTAAAAACGATATTGCGGATTGGACAAATTTTTGCGCTCGATCCATGTATATGACAGGAGTTAGGAAAAACGACGTATTTCAGAATATGATGGGATACGGTCTTTTTACTGGTGGGCTTGGATTTCATTATGGCGCGGAGAAAGTAGGCATGCTTACAATACCTTCGGGACCAGGAAACAGTAAGCGGCAACTTTGGTTTATGAAGAAATTTCAGACTTCCGTGATTCATATTCTTCCTAACTATGCATTAAGGCTGTGCAGTTTTTTTGAGCCTCTAAATATCGATCCTTATACTGATTTAAATCTGAGGATAGCCTTTTTGGGTGCTGAGCCACACAGTGAGGTGATACGTAAAAAAATTGAAGAAATATATGGTCTACGGGCTTTTAATTCCTATGGCTTATCTGAAATATATGGCCCTGGAATTGCCTTTGAATGTGAAGAGCAGAACGGCATGCATATCTGGGAAGATTATCTGTATCCTGAAATAATTGATCCTGTAACTGGAGAATTAGTTCCAGAGGGAGAAGAGGGAGAGCTGGTTCTGACAACTCTACGGAGGGAAGCCATGCCGATAATAAGGTATAGAACCCGAGATTTGACCCGTTTTATTCCTGGTCCTTGTCCCTGCGGAAGAACTCATCGCCGTATAGATAGAATAAAGGGAAGAACCGATGATATGCTAATTATAAATGGAGTGAACCTTTTTCCTATTCAGGTCGAACGGGCTGTTATGGAATGTCCAGCAGTAGGTGAAAACTATCTTATAGAGGTAAAAACAATCAACCATATGGATAAGTTGTTTGTGCATGTGGAAGTAAATCGTGAGGCATTTTCTGGGACTCTATCTGAACTGAAAAAGATAGAAAAAGACCTGACTAATAGGCTTAGATCTGAGGTGGAAGTTACGCCTGAGGTTATACTTGTTGAGGGAGGAAGTCTTCCTGTTTCAGAGGGGAAAGCTAAAAGAGTTATTGATAATAGAGAGAAAGGATAAGATCTAATATGGCAAAACATATATCAGTGTTTATGGAAAACAAGCCAGGAAAACTAGAAAAAATAACAAAAGTTTTGGCTGAAAACAGTATCAATTTAAGAGCCATTTCAGTCGCTAGCAGTGGTAAATATGGAATAACTAAAATGCTGGTAAACAATCCTGTGAAGGCTGAAGCTAAGTTAAGTGAGCAGGATATTACTGTTTCACTTCGGGATGTGCTTGCAATAATTGTTTCTGATACACCTGGGG
>JAAZFS010000156.1 GCA_012511615.1 Elusimicrobiota bacterium
TGTAGAAGAAGCCACTGTATGGCAGTTCTCTTGGTTCCTATTGCCCTTAATATGGCGGGCTATGGTGATGCAGTAACGAGATTTTTGAGGCTGGTCTAATGAAAGGACTTACCCATTTTGTTTCCGGAGTCGCAGCTGCGACATTTATTCCAGAAGTTGTAAGAATGTCCACCTCGGCAAGGATGGATGTTGATGGTGCTGCCAGTAGTTTTATTATCGTTTTAGCAGGTATGTTCGGAATGTTGCCGGACACACTAGACTTCAAATTCGGCCAGTTCTTTCAAAAACCAAAATTTGTAGTTGATCCCGACCCCTTAAATCCAGATCCTCAGGCTATTGCAGACGCGTTCGCTAAGGCAGTTAACGAGGCTGGCTCTACTGGAAAAGAAGTAAGAATTCAGTTCTTTCCAATTCAACTTGGCGGAAACGAGTGGCGCCAATACTGTATTTTCTTTGAAAAAAATTCAGTATCTGTTCAGATTAATGAAAAAGTAAGCACATCTCAGATACCAAGTCCTGGAACAGCGCCCAAAGAAAATAGGAGCGCTACGGCCTATTTTGATTACGAACTAAAACCACGAACCGATAAGCTTGACTGGCTTAACAAGCTGATACGCAAAACCAGACAAATGATCAAGGGCCCCGACAAGCCCAAAACAAACATCCCACCCACGACAATAGATATACTTTCGAGTAGCATGTTCGGTCTGGAACTAGAAGATGATGGAAGGGTATTTTTCAACTGGCTTCCTTGGCACAGAACTTGGACTCACTCATACGTGCTTGGTGCCATGCTATCAATACCAGTGGCACTTATAGCGCTCTTTTTCGGATTAGAGAAATGGTGGCTTTACGGCCTTGTTGCCTTCATAGGTTTTGCGGTACACGTCACAGAAGACATGACTGGACATATCGGAGGCTCTCTTCTCTGGCCCATATTGCCACAGCGAACAGAAGGATATGAACTTTTCAAAGCAAGTGATCCCCGAACAAACTTCAGCGTTATTTATGCAGCCTTTGTTCTGTCAATTTTCAACATAGACAGGTTCTCCACTCAGCTCATCACGGGTGGACCAGAATCAGCCATGTCCTGGTGGCTATTCTTGCTTCTCTTTCTAGTGCTCCCACTTTTCATATATTTCAAACTCATGAAATATATTATTAATAGGATTAATGCATGTCCAGTAGATAAATGCCCAGTAGGTGAAGCAGAGCAGGAAGAGCCAGACGGATCTGGCGAACCCATGATAGATTAGAAGAAAATCTCTTCAGTCAAACCCCATATCCTTAACTTATAAAATTAACGCAATTCTTCAAAAATAGTTTCGGTACGTCGCAAAATTCTTTCGGTAGTTTCATAGCGTTCGGCAAAGCCCGGATTGTCGTACTGAAAGGCAACAAGATCATTAGTTGTTATACGGTGTTTTTTAAATAAGTCCTCTAGTGCTTTCTCATAGTTGGCAAGCAACCTATTGGATTTCTTAGCATCGCCCTCTTGGTTAGCCTCATTTATTGCATAGTCGTACCGTGCTTCCAAAACAGCCCATTGAGCTGTTATCTCAATAAATTCGTCCTCCGTTATTGGAGCACGTTTTTTATTTTGGCCAAGTCCGCATCCAGATACTACCGCGAATAAAAACAGACCCAATACCAGAACCCTTGTTTTTAATGTTCCAGGCATTAGTCCGATATAACCGCCACTCCTTCGATTTCCACTAGAACATCCATGGGCAGGCCTTTAACAGAAACACAGCTTCTGGCGGGATAGGGCTCAGATAGATATTCTGCATAAATTTTATTGAATTCAGGGAAGTCTTTCATGTCATAGAGAAAAACATTTACCTTAACCAGATTTTCTAAAGAAGACCCACCAGCCTCAAGAACTGCCTGAAGATTATCAAGAGCCTGCTGCGTCTGCCCACTTATGCCACCCTCTACAATTTTACCCGTAGAAGGGTTCAAGGGAAGCTGGCCAGAAGAGTATAGAAAACCCTTGGATATAATGCCCTGCGAATAGGGGCCCACAGCCTTAGGGGCTTTTTGTGAATTTACTTCTTTTTTGTCAATGTTTTTCATTCTAACTCCTTTTGCTCTCATACAGTCTGCTGAATTGGTTTTCAAATTTCTCTTAACTATTTAAGCAGACATTGTTTTGCAAATTACCTATAAAAGATTTAATTGCTACCTAATAGCAATTTAGTAAAAGCGATTATACAAGAACACCGGAAGCAAGGCAAACCTAGAAACAGAGAAATATTCGAAGTACCAAAAGGCATAGTACTTTCAGCCAATTGACAATTTCTCCTCGACTTCTATAATAAGGTAGGCGATAAAATATTTGTGGCCCAGAAAATAAGGAGAAAACTATGAAAAAAAGACTACTACTGATAGGTGCACTTATCTTTGTAGCAACAGCCGAAGCTTTCCCCAGTAAAGCTATCCCAGCCTACCAAGCTCGCGAAGATGGTCTAATCCCCAATGATTATCTTCAGGAAGTTTGGGCACGAGATTATGTGTATACAGACAGCGTCAGGCTGGCCCGCGCCATGGAGGGACTTGTTGCAATAGAGAACCCAAACTCTCCCGATGCAAACGAAGCAGCGATGATTTCTACATACCTGAAAGATATCGCAATAGCCACAAATATGACGGAAGTCCAGGCACGGCAAGAATGGGACGGCTACGTCTCAGTAAAATCTAGCTTACCAGATGAAAGCGCTAAAGTGGGCAAATTGGTAGGCAATTCTCACTGGGCCTCAATCCAACAGCTACAAAGTGGTAGCGTACTGGCAGATAACATTCCTGAAATTAATAGCCCAGTATTTGCCGCCATGCTTTCACCCACCATCGGGCTCACTGGTCCTGGTGGCGGCGTTCCTGCATATATTCTTGAGAATACAGCTGGAAAATCAAAGGGAATTAGCAACCACGCGGTTGTACATGACGCCTTCGGATTTCTTTACAACCAGCTCGACATTGGTCCAGGATACGCATACGCAATTAATTCCCCTGCCCTTGAGCTGAATAATACCGATAGCCCCCTTTCAGGGCAATCGTCTGGTATTGTCAATGCCATGAAACTAAGCGAATGTCCTATTGATCAAGCCCTTGTAAACTCACCTAAGTTTGTGGGAGCCCTTGAGGGTACTTTCAACACTCTAATAAAAGGACAGGTTGGTTTTGCAAACGCTAAAGAAGAAATTGTTAAGCTCGCAAGCCAAGCTTGGGATGAAGTTAAAAACACAGCAGAACTTGTCTGGGACGGTGCCAAATGGGTCGCCAACGGAGTATGGGATGGCACAAAGTGGGTCGCAGAGCGCGCAAAAGACTGGGCCTCTTGGGCTGGCGACAAAATATCGTCAGGAGCCAGCTGGCTTATGGAGCAAGGTGGAAACCTTTTAAGCTCAGCCGGCAGCTTCTTCGGTATCGGTGGTCCCAATGCAGAAGCATCCTCACCCACTGCAGCAGTCAGTATTATAGACGGCCAGCCAAGATGGCTAGGCAACCTTTTGTCTGGAACTCTTATCAATTCAGCAATTGAACGCCAGAGCCACGCCCCTGTTCAGATTGACGAACAGAAGAATATAATAGAAGAGCTGATAAAGGCTGGAGTATTCAAATAGGGTACTGAGGATAGATAACACTGCGCACTGCCAGGCTGAAAATGGTCTGGCAGTGCGACTTACTTTTATGATAAAAGCACTATTAATTTGTTTAGTTTTCGGCTTGAGCGGTGGGTGTACTGAAAAAGTTAACCTTACTGAAGACGAGTATATAGAAATCATGGCCGGATACAATGTTCTCTACGAGATGAACAAGCAAATAATCGAGCAGGGCTCTGGTGCAATTGATGGGATTCTTCTTAACTGGATTACAGATCAGGTGATGAGGGAAATGGATGAATTACTTGCTGAATACAATATTACCCGAGAAGGGCTGGAAAGATTTGAAGCAGAAAACCCCCATGTCCTGCGTGATACAGCTATCCAGGATCGAATAATAAGAGGAATAGAAAAAATAATACAAGAGCAAAACTGAATCAACTGTAATATTCACCCCTTAGGAGGATTTCTTGAAAAAAATGAAACAACTTATACAAAGCGCAATAATCTTAACTACTGCGTCAATGATATTTTACGGATGCGGTTCTGAGGAGGCGTATATACAAAAAGCATCTGCCGCCATAACTAAGGAAAGCTTTGAAAAAGCCGAGAAATTCGCTCAAGAGGCAAAAACAATTAACCCAGCCAGCAGAGAAGCAGACATCATTCTTACATATGTGAAATATGAGGAATATATGCTTCATGCCGCATTCTGGGTAGAAGATACTGATGCAGTCAAATATCTTGCAAAAGTTGTAAAAGACGTTGACTCTGAAGACCCACGCTACAATGCTCCTCTAATTGTTCTTGCCGCCGCTTGGGGACGAGAAGATATGGTAAAAGCACTGCTTGACGCTGGCTCCAACCCCAATTCTGGCTCAGACAAAGATGGATTAACGGCCCTGATGTGGGCTGCAAAAAACTTCAATGAGCAATATGAAATGGTAAAATTGCTAATTGATGCGGGAGCTAAAGTTAATGTGACCTCTAAACATGATGAGACACCCCTATCAATTGCTTTGGAATATAATAATCCTCGCATTGCCGAACTTCTCCGCAAAAACGGGGCAACTCACTAATAATAAACGCCTAATTCACTCTTTAAAAAAGGCACGCCCACTATCTGAAAAGATAGAATAGCTGAATATATTCTAATGAACTCAGGAGGAGAAACAGGTCCAGATTCCCTAGAACACCTCAAATCTTTAAGGAAACCTTGCAAATACCCAGAAAAAA
>JAAZFS010000157.1 GCA_012511615.1 Elusimicrobiota bacterium
ACAAACTCCTATCATATCCGCATCTTCGACTGCATCATTTAAAGAGTCATTGATTTTTATAGCTGCTGCTATTTTATATCCTTTTTGAGGTGGAAATTCCCGGGTTTTTTGGAGTTGTTGTGCCTGATTAGAATCAAATTCCCAAAAAGTTACATCGGCCCCATTCTCATAAAGAACATTTCCAAGCGTTAGCCCCCAGCTTCCAGCCCCTAGAACCGCTGCCTTATATTCTTTTTTCTTTACCATGCCAGAGCCTTTTAAGATTAGAGTGATGTTTCACTACAATGAGTACTGCCAGTACTATCGCCAAGTAAATATAATCATCCATTTTCAAAACATAAGCGAATATTGGAAAGGAAACTGCCCCTATAACAGAAGCAAAAGATATAAGTCCAAAACTTATGGTCAGTACAATAAAAATAAGTAGAACTAAAAGTGTCAAATAGGTATTCAACACAAGAAAAACCCCTAAGCTGGTTGCAACCCCCTTGCCGCCTTTAAAGCGAAGAAAAGGGCTAAAATCGTGTCCCAGAACTAGCGAAAGTGCGACAGCAGGCACAAGCAAACTGTTGGGAGAAACTTTCGTAGCCCATAAAACAGGGAAAAAACCTTTAGACATGTCCAAAAATAGAACTGCGAGCCCATATTTAAAGTTTAAGGACCTATATACATTCGTAGCTCCAGGATCAGCGCTCCCCATCGTTTGGATATCCTTGTTTACTGCGAGTTTTGTAATGAGAAAAGAAAAAGGTATAGAACCTATAAGAAATGCCCCAAGCACTATAAGAATCATTTGGATATTTGTCATCTTCTCCTTCTTCTACCGACCCCTGCAATTTTCACTGTTACAGGCGCACCGTAATACTTATATTCATTCATAATATAATTTTTTGCGTAATTTCTCCAGTGTTCTGGTAGTTTGTCAATTCGATAATGTTTCATAGAAATTTTAAATACAGGCGGACTATCCCCCTCCTGAGTTAGGCGGACTGGAACAGGGCGGACACCAGCTGTTTCCGGGGGTGGCCTGTTTGCTATCATTCTACCTAAAAGTTGATCCAACTCTTCCTGGGGTATGGTGCGGGAAGCACTATCCTTTACTTTTTTTATTTCACTGAAGAGTTTTTTAATGCCTAATCCTGTCTTGGCTGATATAAGGACAAAAGGAGCAAACTCCAAATATGGTATGCGGGAGATTAATTCTTTTCGATATGCATCAATTATCTCTGGTGTGACATCTACTAAGTCAGCCTTATTCCCAGCAACTACAACGGAAGTCTGTCCCTCAATTATCCATCCGGCTATCCTCTTATCTTGAAAGGTAAGTGGCTCAGTCAAGTCCAGAAGAAACACACATATATCCGAAGCCGCAATCTCCCTTCTGGAGGCCAGCATACTAATAACTTCCTCCACATCCTTGCTCTTTTTCTTCCGCCACATACCAGCCAAATCCACAAGTTCCCACTTTTCTCCCAAAATATCAACAAAAGAACGGGCGGGATTTCTTGTTGTTCCTGGTACAGAATCGACTATGACTCTCTCGGTTCCTGTTATTCTGTTTACCAACATAGATTTTCCAGTGTTAGGCTTACCAGCAATGCAGAGTGTTGTGTATTCTGACTCCTCTTTTCCGCCACGTGAGTCGGGTAATTTTGCAATGATTTTTTCAGTAATGCCCTGAATGTTTCTTCTATGAACCGCGCTAACAGATACAATATCTTCAAATCCAAGCCTCCAGAAATCTGAGGACATTATATCCCTTTCAGGAGAATCGGCTTTATTTGCTACAAGTATTATAGGTTTTGTTACTCCCCGAAGTTTATCAGCCACCATCTCATCCATTGATGTAACTCCATCTGCTGAATCCACTACAAAGAGAATCAAATCAGCCTGGTCTATCGCCACATCAACCTGAGAATTAACTTTCTCATCAATAGCTTGATCGGCTCCGATTATCAGTCCTCCGGTATCTATGAGTATAAATGAAGCATCTCCTACAGGGTTAAAATATGCATAGCTTCTATCTCTAGTAAGTCCAGGATTAGGAGAAGTTAAAGCCTTTCGTTTATTTATCAGCGCGTTAAAAAGCGAAGATTTCCCTACATTAGGCCGCCCTACAATTGCAATGCTTCTAATCATTCTATCCTCTCCGCAATAAATTCACTGAAAGCAGGTGATAGATTTCCATCCATTCTGCAGGTGATGTATACAAGTTCTCCCCTGTATTCTTGGCTTTCCACATGTCCCTTATTATGCACCGCACTGATTACGTCTTGTCTTGAAATAGGAATTTTCAGTATCAGATTTTCATTAAGCCTGTCTAGATGAAGTTCGAGAACCTCTCTTAATGAATCAAGCCCTTCTCCAGTCCTTGCAGATATAAATACCTGTTCCTCAGTATTTTTGAGGTTACGCCTTTCTTCCGCGGAGAGAGAATCCACCTTATTGTAGACTTTGATTATGGGGCGATCCATCACTCCGAGTTCAAGGAGTACTTTCTCCACTGCATCTATCTGCTGCCTGTGGTAGTCACTGGAAATATCAATTACGTGAAGTAATATGTCGGCTTCCTTCATTTGTTCAAGGGTTGCCATAAAAGCCTCAACTACTTGGTGAGGCAGTTTTCTAATAAATCCGACAGTATCGGTCATTAAAGCATCATATTTACCACAGGAGAACTGACGGGTTGTAGGAGAAAGTGTGGCGAATAGTTTATCCGCAACATCAACGCCAGCATCAGTAAGCGCATTCATAAGTGTAGATTTCCCAGCATTTGTATAACCAGCTAAAGAGATTGTTTTAATAAAGGAACGACGACGTTGCTTCGCTAGATCACCTCGCTGGCGAGCTATCTTTTTAAGTTTATTTTTAAGAGTCGTAATCCGATCACCAATAATTCTCCGATCGACTTCTATCTTTTGCTCACCAGGACCACGGGCCGTCCGGAACCCCCCACCTATTCTATTGAGTTCATGCCAACTTACCCTAAGCCTAGGCAAATAATACTCAAGCTGGGCAAGTTCCACTTGGAGTTTTCCGGCGGTTGTAGAGGCGTGTAGAGCGAATATATCAAGGATGAGTCGTGTACGATCAATCACAGCACAACCAAGTGCATCTTCAAGATTTCTCTCCTGCGTCGCCGTAATTTCGTCGTCAACAATCACCAGGTTAGCAGAGTGCTGTATTAGGAAACTCCTAACTTCCTCCACCTTACCTGATCCAATAAAATACTTCTGATGTGGCTGGCTCCTTGTTTGCGTAAAACTACCAATAACTTCTACGCCAGCGGTCCCCGCCAGAAGAGCCAATTCTTCAAGACTCTCGTTAATACTGATGTCCGAGATTTGCAAATCAAGTCCTATAAGGACAGCTTTTTTTGATGTTTCTGTAATGTAATCGTACAAGTTTATACTCCGCTTTTTAGTATTTTTAAGAAGCAAGGGAAATTATAGTTAAATAAGTGTTAAACCGCAAACAAAATTCATATGATATAATTGACTTTACAGTGGATTTTTGTTTAATCTAACAATGAATCTATAGAGTAACTATGGAGGCAGGAGATAAAAGAGAGTTGAACAAATTCAGAAAAGTACGAAATTTCAGATTTACACCGGAAACTACTGAGTTTGTAATACTATCATTCGAAGGTCCAGACAATTACGCTCTTGCCGGAGGCCTTAGCACAAGGGTGCGCGGTCTTGCCCACAATCTTGCAGAGATGGGATACACCACCCATCTATTCTTTTTAGGAGACCCAAGTGCCCCAGGACTTGAAGAATGGGGACCTCCAGATTTCCCAGGTAAACTTTACTATCACAGATGGTGCCAATGGATAAGCCGCCATTACCCAGGGGGTGTCTACGATGGGGAAATAGAAAAGCTAAAAGATTTTGAAAATTCAATACCTCAATTTGTTGCTGAAGAAATTATAAGACCGGCGGCATCCAAAGGAAAGATAACAATTGTTATGGCCGAAGAGTGGCATACCGCCCTGACGACCATAAACTTAAGTGATTATCTCTGGAAATGCGGATTAAGAAACAATGCCATCCTTTTGTGGAATGCAAACAATGTCTATTCTTTCGAAAGAATAAACTGGGGAGCACTCAATTTTGTTTCCAACATCACAACCGTAAGCAAATATATGAAACATCAAATGTGGTCTCTCGGTCTCAATCCAACCGTAATTCCTAACGGAATACCCGACAACTTTTTTAAAACTCCGCCAAGAAAAAAAGATGAGAAACCTCTTCACACCAGCACCGGAGCAGATATGGTC
>JAAZFS010000158.1 GCA_012511615.1 Elusimicrobiota bacterium
AAACAACTTCTATTATATTTTCCTCTATTAGTTAAATTTGATTTTTTGCATCTTATATATTATATTTTTATTAATATAAATTATAGCTGTATTGCACCTTTCCGCAGACAAGCTATATCGGTTGAAGCTTAATAATAGGAGAAATATTATCATGTCCAAGGAAATTAGAGAAGATGTACTGCTTGAAGTTTCCCAAACTGAAGATGATCGGGGCGGAAAAGTTGTAATAAGGGTTGTAAGCTGGAATAAGGGAATTCCCAAACTTGAAAAAAGGTCCTTTTGGACAACAATGGACGGTGAAGTCCGCACAGGCAAGATTGTTGGTATTACAGCAGAAGATTTTGAAGTAATACTTAAAAACAAAGACAAAATTGCCGATTCACTTAGTGAAGGTATTGCTCCCCACTAAATTATTACTCTAATTACTTATAAACAGCTTCCGGCTTTATGAAGACCGGTTTAAAAATCTTCTATTAATTTTACAAGGATTCCTAATGAAGTCCCGAATAATTTCCACTGGGTATTATCTGCCCCAAAAAGTACTAACCAATAGCGACTTAGAACAAATGGTTGACACCACTGACAAATGGATTAAGCAGCGTACTGGTATATATGAAAGAAGAATAGCTGAGCAAGACGAAGCATCTTCGGATATGGGAAGCCGAGCCGCTGAAATGGCTCTAAAAAGAGGCAATATTGACCCAAAGGAAGTAGATGCTGTAATATGTGCCACCATAACCCCTGACCACTTTTTTCCCTCAACGGCCGCACTTATACAAAAAGACCTTGGACTATCAAATGCCTTTGCTTTAGATGTATCTGCTGCCTGTTCTGGATTTGTATACGCCCTAGCTCTCGCCGATTCTCTTATTAAATCAGGGGGTGCATCAACCATTGTTGTAGTTGCCACTGAGAAAATGTCGACCATAACTGACTGGACAGACAGGTCCACCTGTATACTTTTTGGAGATGGAGCCGGGGCAGCAATTTTGAGGCCAACTGATGAAAACCGCGGTATACTGTCATCCCATATGATGGCTGATGGCAACATGGGAGATTTATTAATTGTCCCAGCAGGCGGCTCGCGGATACCGGCTTCTACAGAATCCGTAAAACAAAAATCACACTTTATTAAGATGTCTGGGAACGAAGTTTTTAAAGTTGCCGTAAGAAAAATGATAGAGTCATCCCATATTGTAATGAAAGAAGCTGGGCTAGCTACCAGCGATATCCGCCTTCTTATTCCTCACCAAGCAAACCTAAGAATCATTGATGCAATATCAAAAAGAATGCGTCTCGAAAAAGATCAGGTATATGTAAATTTAGATAGAACAGGAAACACAAGTGCCGCCAGCATAGCCATATCACTTGCCGATGCTGATGAGAAAAAAATAATTCAAAAAAATGACAACATAATACTTGCAAGCTTTGGTGGTGGTTTCACCTGGGCTGGGATGGCTCTTAAGTGGTAAAAAGACTTACCCTAAAGCCGGAAAGATGCAAGAGTTGTTCTCTGTGTATAAATTTCTGTCCAGATTCTGCTCTAGATTACTCCCTTGAATTTAACGAGCTCGGACATAGACCCATAAAATGGAAGGGCGAGTGTCGACTTTGCGGAACATGCTTCACAGTGTGCCCCGACAATGTTTTTGAAATAATTGATGACAAAAAAGCTCTGGAAAGGTAATCATGCCCTAGCAGAAGGTGCCATTGCAGCAGGCCTTGATGCCTACTTCGGCTACCCCATAACTCCCCAGAACGAGGTGCCTGAATATATGTCCTTCAGAATGAGGGAGAGAAACCGCATTTTTCTACAAGCTGAATCCGAGCTCGGCGCTAGAGACATAGTTATGGGGGCTACTACAACCGGCAAAAAAGCCATGACAACATTTTCCTCACAA
>JAAZFS010000159.1 GCA_012511615.1 Elusimicrobiota bacterium
CCCAATATGGCTACTATGCTAACTTTTATAATGACCGATGCCGATTTGAGCCAGGAGCTTCTTGATAAGGCTCTTTCACTTGTTGTAAATAAGAGCTTCAACTTACTGACTGTGGATGGAGAGACCTCTACCAATGATTCGGCCTTTCTTCTTTCTTCAGGAAAATCTTCGGCTTCTCTAATAGATAAAGAAGATGAAAGCTATGAGATTTTCTTGAAACATTTAGAAAGTGTTGCTCTCACCCTCACCGAAAAACTTGCATCTGACGGCGAGGGCGCTACAAAATTTATCAAGATTGAAGTTCATGGAGCCATCGATGATGCTGAGGCAAATAAAGCTGCCAAAGTAATAGGAAATTATCCACTCTGTAAGACTGCCTTTTATGGAGCCTCTCCAAACTGGGGGAGGATTATCTCTGCGCTTGGTGGTGCTGGAATTGGAGTTAATTTAGAAGAGTTTAGCGTCTATGTTGATGGCGCCGCCCTTGTACATAAGGGAGAGAATGTTCCCTCTACAGCAAAGCAGGCCCATGAAGTTATGTTGGGTGGAAAATATGTTCTGGAAATTGAACTTGGCAAGGGAGACGGATCTGGGACATGCTATACTTGCGACTATAGTCCCGAATATATTAGGATAAACGCCCATTATCTGTCATGAACTTTCAGGATATTTCCCGAAAAGACTTGATAAGGATAATTTCTTCCGGAGGCCTAGTTGTAATGCCTACCGATACTGTGTATGGACTTTTTACAAAGCCTTCTTCGGTCGAGGGAATAAAAAAAATTTATGATATCAAGGGACGGAAAAAGAATAATCCGCTTATTCTGCTAATCCCTGAAATATCTTCAGCTTGGGATTATGCTCAGAGGACTCCTTTAAATGAAAGCTATGCCTCTGAAAACTGGCCCGGTCCTGTTACTCTTATAATGAATTCGCTTGAGGGTGGGACCATAGGTCTCAGGGTGCCTGATTTTTCTCCCTTGATAGACATAATGAAAGAAACCGGGCCACTTTGCTCAACCAGTGCAAATATCTCTGGCGATTTGGCCCCGAAAAATTTTAGTGAGGTGAGTTCAAAAATAATAGAAGCTTCCGATGCTGCTTTAGATACATCACTTGAACTTACCGGTATCCCTTCGGAGATAATTGATATATCTTCTGGGGAAGCCAAGGTATTAAGGAACGCTTAATGAATAGATTGACTTTTGTCTGTACGGGAAATACCTGCCGGAGTGTAATGGCAGAGCATATAATGAGAAAGAAGCTCAGAAGTCTGGGTAGGGAACTTCTGGAAGTTACCTCCGCAGGAATTGCAGCCCACAGCGGTTTTTCAAACATTGAGGCCCTTTTTGATGTGCTTGCCGATAATGGAATTAAATATTCAGGAAACTATCCCAGACAGCTTGATATGGAGGTCATGGAGGAGGCCGATTTGATTTTGGCCATGACGGAATCGCATCTTATATTTATAAAGGAACTTTTTCCTGATTTTCCGGATAAGGTTCGCCTTCTAAGCGATTATGCTTACGGAGAAAAAGTGGATGTTCCCGATCCTTTTGGAGGCGGAACTGAGGTTTACAGTATGACATTTGAAATACTTGAGCGCTACATAGATTATGTATTGAAGAGGTTGAACTTATGAGTCTAAAAGACAAGGATTTAGCAGTATTTAGGGCACTTGAGGCCGAGCAGAAAAGACAGACCGAGCATCTTGAGATGATTGCTTCTGAGAACCTTACCTCCTCTGCCGTAAGAGAGGCCCTGGGGAGTCGATTAACTGACAAGTATGCCGAGGGATATCCCGGCCGTCGCTATTATGGTGGTTGTGAGAACGCAGATATTGTAGAGGAACTAGCCATAGAGCGGGCAAGGAAAATATTTAAGTCAGACCATATAAATGTCCAGCCTCACTCAGGTACCCAGGCAAATATTTCCTCTTATCTTGCGGTTTTAGATATCGGTGATAAAGTAATGGGGATGGATCTTTCCTGTGGAGGACACCTGACCCATGGTCATCCTCTTAACTTTAGCGGTAAGTATTTTGAAATTATACCCTATGGGGTTAGTAAAGAAGACTCCTGTCTTGATTACGAAAACATTAGGGAAATAGCCCTTCGGGAGAGACCCAAACTTATTATTTGCGGAGCTTCTGCCTACCCTAGGGAAATAGATTTTTACAGGTTTTCTGAGATAGCAGAAGAGTGTGGTGCTCTTCTTTTGGCAGATATAGCCCATATTGCAGGCCTTGTCGCTGCGGGTCTACATCCGGATCCTGTACCTTTTTGTGATATTGTAACTACAACTACCCATAAAACTCTCCGCGGACCTCGTGGAGGTATGATACTCTGTCGTCAAGAGTATGCTGCGGCGATAGACAGGTCTGTATTTCCTGGTAATCAGGGCGGACCCTTGATGCATTCCATAGCTGCCAAGGCGGTCTGTTTTGGAGAAGTCCTGACAGAGGACTATCGAAAGTATGCTTCTCAGGTGATAAAAAATGCCCAAAGACTTGCCGAGGTTCTTTTGGATTCGGGTATAGAGCTTGTATCTGGGGGAACGGATAATCATCTTCTACTTCTTGATTTAAGATCCCTGAAGATGACCGGAAAAGAGGCGGAAGCCCTTCTTCAGAGTATCGGGATTGTGGTAAATAAAAACACCATTCCCTATGACCCCGAGAAGCCCTTTGTTACCTCCGGTATCCGAATAGGGACTCCGGTCCTCACTTCTAGGGGCATGAAAGAGAAAGAAATGGAAGAGGTTGGGGAAATTATCTCTGGTGTACTTAAAAAACCACTGGAGAAAACTCTGAGTGCGGCCTCGTCAAAGGTCGCCGAACTTACTGGGCAGTTTCCCTTGAGATAGAAAGGGGTAAAGATTGGAAAAAGTAATTATAGTAAAGCATCCACTCATCCTTCATAAGTTAACCAGGATGAGGAATAGGAAAACAGGAAGCAAGGATTTTCGTGCTTTACTAAAAGAACTCTCAAGTCTAATGACTTTTGAGATAACCAGGGACATTCCTACTCGTAAAATTAAAGTAGAGACTCCACTTGGCACAATGATATCCGGAGAGACTGTGGAACATTCAAATCTTTTTTGTATCCCGATTTTCCGGGCCGGGATTGGTATGGTGGAAGGTGTTCTAGATGTAATTCCAAATGCCCGTGTTGGCCATATCGGCATGTACCGCGATCCAGAAACACTTCAGGCTGTGAAGTATTACAGTAAGCTTCCTACTGGTCTCAGTAGTGATGGCAGGGTTCTGATAATAGATCCCATGCTTGCAACAGGTCACACCATGGTCGCTGCCCTAGACCTTATAAAAAAAGCTGGGGCTGTAAATCTTAGAATTATGTGTCTTGTCGCTGCTCCCGAAGGGGTGGCTCAAGTCAGAAAACACCATAAAGACGTCCTAATTTATACGGCTGCAGTTGACGAAAGACTCGACGAAAACGGATATATCTTGCCCGGTCTTGGAGATGCTGGAGACCGGATATTCGGAACCAGATAATCTGAAAAATTTTAAAAAGGATGTTAGTATTGTTTTATGGATGATATAAAACTTCTACGCTATACAATAAGAGGGCTAAACTTCAGATACAATGCCCTGAAAAAGATAAACACTCTTCTTGATGATTCTTCTGATGCCGAGGACTATTTAGATAAATCACTTGGAATTTTAGTGGAGCTCATGGGAGCCAGTGCAGGTATCGCCCTTCTCAAAGAAAAAAATGAAGTAAAGGTTAGGGGGTTTCGTAC
>JAAZFS010000018.1 GCA_012511615.1 Elusimicrobiota bacterium
ATACTCAACAGACTTGAAACCATGGTCATGATGGCAGGCGTAGAACTTCCACTCAAGGCAATTAGAGAACAAGTCTCGAGCGCCATAGATATAATTGTCCATGTTTCCAGATTTCCTGGAGGGACCAGAAACATAGTCTCAATCACAGAAATAAACGGAATGGAAGGTGATGTCATCACAATGACAGAAATTTTCAATTTCGTTCAGACTGGAGTTTCTTCTGACTGGAAGGTTAGAGGTAGATACTCCGCAACTGGTGTGATTCCATCTTTCATTCAAGAAGTTAGAAGTATGGGGATCGATGTGAATATGAAGATTTTTCATAAGCAATCTCCCTAAGATAAATCCAGTTTACTTTCGCTTCTCTAGTATTTAGGTAAGTAGATGAAAGAAAGATGCCCGTTTTTATCCTTATTATGCATCCCAATGATGGGCATCCTTCTCTTTACTATCGTCCCTAATGTCTATCCAAATGATTTCGACCGAGAAACTCATACTGTAACAATTATAAAAGATATTGTAGAAGCTGGGGCCCCCACTATCCCTGACGCCTTTCGCGAAAGAGCAATAAAGTTCTACTCAGATATTTCCCACGTTGGAGAAGCAACTCCTATCAAAACCGGAGAAACTATAATTTGCTATGAAGTTCCTCTCTTTACAGATAATAAAATTAATATCGCTAATATCTATCTTTCAACCTCACCAAAATATGTAGTAGAGTGGCCGGGCTGGAGAATGGATGAAGTGCCTGAAGCGCTTGAAACAGAGGATAGTTTTTTTGATGAGGGAAGTATGATATCCAGTTTTTTTTCAGAATCCCTTTTTATAGCTCCTACACTTATATCTACCTCAAGTCCTTCTTTTCTCCAGAGAACTGGACTCCCTGGAGAAGGCAAGGCCATGAACAGACATTTTGGCAGTCCCTTAGATCCAAAAGATGCGGATTTCCTTATTGAGGGATGGGATAAAATACCTTATAAAAATATTGCCCCATCTTCTGAATGGATTAACTATGTGAATGGTCAGTTCGATAGAGGCTGGAAATTTCAAAAAGGAATCAGAGTCAGCTCTAACAAGTGTAACTCATACTCTGCCTCATTTATTGCCGACTGGTGGACAATTGTCAAGGCAGGAAAAAAAATCAACCAGTATACTAATTTCTACAGAGGCGATACAGAACTCGGCACAAGCCCCAGAAAACTTGAATTGATTTACAGGGTGCGAGCTGGTGAGGATCCAGAAACTTACAAGAGCATCAACTTTATGCGAGATATGATTACACGAGAATCAAGCCTCTCCTCTCTTGAAGCCTATGCCAAGATTCTTTCAACACCCTGGGGTGAATTCACTGTAAACGATCCACTTATTCCCTCTATTACTCACATCTCTAAAGGAAACTTGACAGGAATTTCTGGCTATAAGATCCTCTTTCAAACTCCCGACCCTGATAGCGAAAAGATACTTTCCCAGGCCCTTGAAAATGACGGTATACTTCTAGCGGGTCTAACCTACAGACACCGCGGGGTGCCTGTTTTCAGAAGCGTGCACACCGTAGCTATAATAGGCTATACCGACGTAGGGAAAAAGAGATATTTCATATACAAAGAAAATTATGGGGAATTTCCCTGGGACAAGCCCGAAGATTCAGAAGGAGGACCATCTTATAGAATGATGCCAGCAGAGGAATTTTTTGAGGCATACGCTTTTTATTAATTGCATCTATATAG
>JAAZFS010000160.1 GCA_012511615.1 Elusimicrobiota bacterium
CATCAGAGGTATAGATGGATATGATTGGCTAGGAACACCAACTTCGGAACTTTCAGCGGCGTCCTATGTTCTATCCTATACTCAGGGAAAACGCTTTACAAATCTACTTGCTGTAGGACTTTCTCTAAAAGGTATACTTGAAAAACTGGATACAGAATCCTCTTTTGGAGCAGCGGTTGATGGGGGGGTTCTCTTGGAGCCATCCGATCACATCCATCTAGCGGTCGGCTTCAAGAATTTAGGGGTCTCTGGAAGCTTTATTGAAGAAAATGATACTCTTCCCTTTACCGGTTTTGCTGGTTTTGGGTTTAGGATTAACCGGTTCATGCTTTTAGCAGCAGACGCTTATTTATTAAATAAAGAACTCCGATTTGCTGGTGGAATTGAAACAAATCTTTTTAGGACCCTCTTTTTTAGGGCTGGGTGGAGCGGACTTTCTGATATACCTGATAGTTTTAATTTTGGGTCTGGATTCGAATTAAAAGATATAACTTTAGACTATGCGTGGATGCCCAATGAGGAGTTAGGCAACACTCATAGAATAGAGCTTTCCTATGAGTTTGGGAAACCATCCCTTATAGAAGAATTATACAGGCGGGGACGAAAATATTTTGCAAAGGCTCAATACGATAATGCCTTTATTGAGTTTGGCAAAGTATCTTCCCTAGATAACAATTACAAGCACATAAAAAGCTGGTTGGAAAAAACCCAGTTAGAACTCAGAAAAGATCCTGAAGATTCTGAAGATCCTTAAAAGGTCTCCTTCTCTCCAAGTAATATTTCAAGGGACTGGCGGGCCGTATTCTTTACATCCTGATCTGAATCTTCCAGAAGAGTTTCCACAAGCCCTCCAGCTCCCTGATCGCCTACCACTCCCAGGGCCCAGGCAGCTGAAATTCGCATCCATTTATCTTCCGAAGTAGCCATTTCTCTTATCACAGCCATAGCCTTCTCAGGATCATATCTGTAATAGGATACTGCAGCATTCGCTCTGGTACGATTATCTTTATATTCAAGAAAAGGTCGAAGCATCTCAGCAGCGCGGGGACTATCCCTAAAAATATCTGAAATTACTTCAACACTATCCGCGCGAGCTCTCATCCTTGGGTCTACTCCCGTAACAGCTTTTCTATTACTGGAAGGATCGTGAAGAAGCAGTTTACTCCTGCTACCATCACCTGAAAGGCGGTCCAAAATATCAATTACTTTCCCCCAACTATCCTCCAACTCCCCTACACGCTGATTTGCCTTTCCGTATTCTGTAAGTCTCTGTGAGAGTTTCTCCGTATCCCGGTTGTAGGATGCTTTAAGTTCCTCTATTGCATACCTTTCTAGTGCTAACCTTTTTTCAAGTTTGAGACTATTCTTCCTTAAAAAAATGTAAAGGGTATATGAAGCCACACCAGCAGCCGTAAATACAGATACCAGTATTAGCCAGACGGGAGTTTTCTTGGGATCAGGCTTTGCACGGAGTTCATCGAGTATCTCAAGTATCAAAGCTCTCTCTGATATTACTTCCTGAAGCTCGCTGGCTAGTTCGCCAGAAGTATCCGCCTCGCTCTGCAATCGGCGCTCCAAATTTCTTATCTGCGCACTGAGTTCAGCTATTTTTTTCTGGGCAGTTAATTCTGCTGCACTCGGGCCTGAAGGTGCAGAAACTGCAACAGGAGCTGGAGCAGAAGTTGGAGTTGGAGCAGTTTTTTTAGGAGCAGGAGAAGGGTCCTTCACTTCTTCTGGAGAAAGATCTCTTAAGGCCTGCCTAATTCTCTCGGATTCTGGGAGACGTCCAGCCGCGATTCTGAGACTGATTAAGGCCTGCTCTTTGGTCATGGTTCCTGCTTCAACTTCAGCCACCAGCCTGAGGGCGGAGCGTTCCATAAGATCAACCCCACGTTTGTTATCTGGGTAATCTCTCAGTATATCATCAAGCCTAGTGATGGCTTCGACTAACTCACCCTCAAGATAAGTTTGAATTGCCCTGCCCATCATCCTGTCTGCTTCGGGAGACTGCGCAATGAGAGGAAGAAAAAGCAAGCATAAAATCAATTTTGCGGTAATAAAAGTTTTCTTAATCATTTTAATCGTCCTATTATATCAATATATTTTCATTATTTCCATGACATCCTGCAAGCGATCGAATATATCTAAAGCCTCCTGTTCTCCAGGAGATATTTCTAGCGCATGAATGAGGTGTACACGAATTTTTTCAAGATCCTGATCTCGGATATAATTCCGGGCCAATGAGAGATGGTAATAAAGCTGAGCCTGATTGTTTTCTGGCTCCCTAACCCTGAGATAATCAAACCTGGCGGATGACTCTTCATAGTACTGGCCCCTGTATTTTTCAAGGCTTCTATCAAAAAATCCTACTGGATTCTCCTTAAAAAAGCTCAGATAAAGTTCAAAGACGGACTTGTTGGGATCAAGGTTTTTAAGTATCTCTAACTGTTTCTTAGCGTCTGATAATTCTCCCATAGCCATAAAAGTCCTTGCAGTCTCAAAATCTCGCTCAATCCTATCCTCAAACCATTCACTGTTATACTTGCGAGAAATCTCTGCAAGTTCTCTTCCTAAACGTAGTTTTTTACGGTTAATCTGATTAACTGCCTGATTGTAATAATCTTCAGAGGCAGTACTACTTATTTCCGAAAGAAGCTGCTCGGCTTCGATGCTATCAGAATTTGCTGACAAATACTCAACTATTATTTTTATGGCCTGATCCCATTCTTTATCTTTCCGAAAGCGTCCCACAACCTCATTCAACACTTCAATACTCATCCTGCCGGCCGCTACCATAGCCCCAGCGACACACTCTCTTATGCTTGAGACTATCTCATTAACCTGAGTTTCAGATGGAGTAGGATTATTGAGCATATCCGCTATCATATAACTAGCCGCCTGGCGACTGGGTTGCTTTTTTAAAAGTTCAGTATACTCAGCTTCTTTTTTTGCGAAATGGCCTGGGTGAGCAATAGCAGCCAAATTCAATTCATTGTTGGCGTTGGCCTCTGCCCCTTCGGATATAAGTGTATAGGCTCTCCTTAAGTGAAATTCCGATTGACGGATGGTTATTATATCTGAAAATTGGATAGCCAGTTCATCCCAAGGGTTTTCAAGTAGATAATCCTCAAGTATTTTTTTTGCTCTGGGATAGCGATCTTTTGAAAAAAAATCGACCGCATCTCCAAGCCTATCAATTGCATGCCCCATCGGAGCTATAAATAAAACAATTAATATTGAGAGTTTAAAGGCTTTATGTTTCATTAATTTAGACTTTGCCTCCAGTCTTTTTAATCTTTTTTTAACCTATCCAAGAGATCTTCTAAGTATTCTTTCTCTCTCTTTTCTAGTTCAAAGCGACCCTTCTCAAATTCTTCCTGCCAGATGATACGCTGAGCCTCAAACTCTTTCTCTTTCTTCAAGAGCTCCTCCTCCCATAGAGTTTTTTGGCGGTTAACGGCCTCTTCCATCTCTTCTCGTAGCTCTTTTCTAATTTTGGAGGTCATATCTCGGAGATACTCTTCCTTCTCCTTCTCCAGAGCTTCTTTCTGCCTTAAGAGGGCTTTTTCATGCTCAATCTCAAGCCTTTTAAGCAGATCATCCTTCTCTCTTTTCAAATCTTCTAATTTAGTATTACCCTCCCTGCGGGCCAGGTAAAGATTTCCTTCCAGAGCCTTAATTCTCTCAAGAGATTTTTCTTTCTCGCTTTCTATTCCTGTATATTTGACATGATACTCCTGGATTTTACTTCCCATGGTTTCTTTTAGTATATCCAGTTCCTCTTTACGAGTGGCAAATTGAAGTTTAAAATTCTGCTCAGCTATTTCCAGTTCTTTTTTCAGCTCTCTTACTTGTTTTTGTAGCTCTCGCTTATCTTCTAGGAGATTCTTTTTTTCAACTCTCCAGTTTTCTTCAAGTTCATATATCTGCTCTATAAGTTGGTTTTTGACATCTTTTGTCATCAGTATTCTCCCGATGAAGTCATCTCAATAAACTCTTCTTCGCTAATTACTCTAATCCCGTATTTTTCAGCCTCTACGAGCTTTTTGCCGCCACCGACACCAGCCACCAGAAAGTCTGTATCCCTGCTTAAGGCATTAGAGAACTTCCCTCCGAGTGTCTCAATCAAAGCAGCAGCTTGTTTTCTCTTCATTTTATCAAGAATTCCTGTAAAAACAAATCTTTTACCAGTAAGGAGGCCCACTTGGGGTGCTACATACTGAGGATTAACCCCATATTTTATGAGTTTATCGATAATCTCTCTGTTCTTTATACTCTTAAAAAATTCTCTCACTGTAGCAGCAACTATTTCCCCCGCATCCTCTAAGGAAAGAAGGTCGTCTTCGGCCGCCTGCATAAGGGAGTGTATATTTCCAAATCTTTTGGCAAGGGTTTTTGATGTTTGACGGCCGATATTAGGTATTCCTAATGCAAATATAAAAGAATCAAGGGAAATATTTTGGCTCTCCCTGATTGACTCCATAAGATTGGAGGCTCTTTTTTCTTTAAAAAGTTCTAAACCCAAAAGATCCGTTTTTTCAAGCTGATAAATATCCGAGATATTTTCTACGAGATTCGCATGGTAAAGCTGAGCGGCCACGCTTTCCCCCAAGCCCTCTATATTCATTGCATCCTGTGAAGCAAAGTGAATGATTCTTCTTATCATTTGCGCCGGACAGGAAATATTATTGCACCTGTAATAAACACCTTCCGGCTCTCTAAAAGAGGGTTCACCACATGAGGGGCAGGTTTCCGGAGGAAGTATTTTTTTGGAGTTAGGACTCTTTTTTTCAAGATTTAGGATTTTTGGAATAACATCGCCGCCCCGTTCAATCCTGACCAAATCGCCTATCCCAACACCCAATCTCTCTATCTGATCATAATTATGCAGGGTTGCGCTTGAAATAGTTACTCCGCCGACTGTTACAGGCTTGAGTGTAGCGCGAGGCGTGATAACACCTGTCCGACCAACATTGTAGGATACTTGAAGAAGCTGAGTAACAGCGCTTTTAGCGCGGAATTTAAAAGCAACCGCCCAACGGGGGCTCCTAGCAGTATGGCCCAACTTTTCCTGGTCAGAAATAGAATCGACTTTAATAACTGCTCCATCAATATCATAATCTTTAAGGTCTCTTTCTTCTTCCATTTTCTTAAGAGCCGATAGAATTTCTTTTTCAGTACGGCAGAACCTGAAAGAA
>JAAZFS010000161.1 GCA_012511615.1 Elusimicrobiota bacterium
GGGCGGAGGCTCTGACGTCTCTCAAAGGTATGGGGCCAGAGGGATACCTACATTTGTTATTATGGATGCTGAGGGAAAAATTCTTATTTCCCGCTCTGGATTTGCGCCCCCTCTCTATGAAGATTGGACGAGTATACTGGAAAGCCAGCTTAAGTAGTTCCTAAATCCGGCTCATATAAAACAAAAAACATAGAAATAAAAAATAAATGAATACAAGCTCGTTAAAGATTAGTGGAATGCGCTGTGCAAGTTGTGCTCAGGCAATTGAAAACTCCCTGAATAAACTTGATGGGGTGAAGTCAGCTTCTCTCAATTATGCTGCGGAAAAAGCTTTGATAGAATATGATCCCAAAAAAATCTCTGTAGAAGATTTAATAAAAGCAGTGGAGGATGCCGGATACAGCGTAATAAAAGATATCTTGCGCAGATCATTTTCCGTCCAAGGTATGACCTGTGCCTCCTGTGCACTTACAATAGAGGGAGTTTTGAAGAAAATGGAGGGTGTAGAGGATGCAGTCCTTAATTTTGCGACTGAAAAGGTTCTCGTTATCTATGATCCAAACAAGGTAAGTGTAGAGGATATAATCAAAGAAGTGGCCACAACCGGATACATACTGCTGAATCCAGAATTTTTAACAGAAGAAGAAGAACCTGCGGAAGTTATTGCTGTACTTGAGGCAAAAAATAGGATGCTACTGGCATGGAAACTGAACGTTATATTGATGCTTATAATGTTTGTTCCTACAATTTTTTCTTTATCTAATAGCATGAATCTTCTTATTGGTATTGTTATGCTAGTTTTGGCCGCTTTAGTGATTTTTGTTCCGGGATATCCGACTTTTAAATCCGCCTTTGGAAGTCTCCGCCGCCTGAATGCCAATATGGATCTTTTAATCGCGCTTGGTACTCTTTCTGCTCTATCTTTGGGGGTGGTTTCATTGTTTATAGCGGTTGGGAGTTTTACCAGTGTCGCTGCTATGATAATGACTTTTCATCTCACAGGAAGATACATTGAGACAAGGGCCAAGGGTCGTGCATCGGAGGCTATAAAGAAGCTTCTGGAGCTGGGAGCCAAAAATGCCAGGATCCTGAGGGATTCAATTGAGGTGGAAATTCCTGCAGAAGAACTTATAGTCGGCGATATTATGGTAATTCGGCCTGGAGAGAAAATCCCCACTGACGGTATAATTATTGAAGGTGAAAGTGCTGTGGATGAATCTATGGCAACGGGAGAGTCTATCCCTGTCGAAAAGAAAAAAGGCGAAAAAGTGATAGGGGCTACAATCAACCAGATGGGGCTTCTTCAGGTTAAGGTGACTTCAACAGGAAAAGAGACCTTTCTTGCAAAAGTTATTCAAATGGTAGAAGAGGCGCAAGGGTCAAAAGTTCCTATCCAAGAGTTTGCAGATAAGGTAACAGCTTATTTTGTTCCAGCGGTGCTTATCATTTCAGCATGTACTTTTATATTGTGGTTTATATTCCCAGACTTCTTTATTTCTGTGGCCCAATATGCTTCCCATTATCTTCCTTGGGTGAATACGGAACTTGGCTTGTTCTCCCGCGCCGCCTTTGCCTCGGTAACAGTGTTAGTAATAGCTTGTCCTTGTGCCTTGGGACTTGCGACTCCTACTGCCTTAATGGTGGGTACCGGTCTTGGGGCAGAGAACGGTGTATTGATAAGAAGCGGAGAGGCAATCCAGATAATGAAGGACGTTTCAGTAGTGGTTTTTGATAAGACAGGCACTCTAACAGAAGGGTCCCCCAGAGTAACTGACCTGTATGCTCTAAATAATACAAAAGAAGAGGATCTGATAGAGTATGCGGCCTCTATCGAGAGCGGAAGCGAACATCCCCTAGCTAAAGCCATACTTGGCTATGCCTCAGATAGGAAGGTTAAGTATTCCAGCCCAGATAAATTTAAGGTTGTCACTGGCCGAGGAGCAGAGGGAGAGGTTGGTGGAAAAAAAGTTTTAGTTGGTTCTGCAGGATACCTTTCTCCTTATATGACTGAAGATGCTGACAAAATATTTAAAAAATTGCAGGATGCTGGAAAGACTGTAGTTGGTATTGGCTTAGATGAAAATATAATAGGAGTATTTGGTATAGCAGACCAAATTAAAGAAAATGCCTCTCAGGTAATAGGGGAGCTCAAGAGCATGAAAATAGAGAGTCTACTTCTTACCGGAGATAATCGGCGGACTGCAGAGGCCATAGCCAGTCAGGCAGGTATAGATAGAGTTTTTTCGGAAGTTATGCCTGATGATAAGTCTGATGTCATTAAAAGTCTTCAAAGAGAAGGGGAGACTGTCGTTATGGTTGGCGATGGTATAAATGATGCGCCGGCCTTGGCAGTAAGTGATTGCGGAATAGCTCTTGGAACTGGTACGGATGTTGCAATTGAAGCGGCGGATATAACTCTTGTGAGCGGCGACCTCTCTGGAGTTATAAAGGCCCTGAAATTATCCCGTGCAACTTTTAGAAAAATCTGGCAGAATCTTGCCTGGGCCTACGTTTACAATGTAATTGTGATTCCTGTAGCGGTTCTAGGACTACTTCATCCGGTAATAGGGGTCTCAACTATGGCTCTAAGCTCGATATCGGTCGTCACTAATGCAACAAGACTGAAAAAACTTGACCTCTCCGATTAAAATGTAAATTATATCTTTAAAGTCATCTAAAATTATCCATAGATTACACATTAGATTAAAACAAAAAATTAGAATTTCAAGAGAAAACTGAGTGAAAATATTTGATATTATTTAACTAAGGGCAAATTTCATAAAAAATTTTAAAAGAGTTGGGGGTAGGATATAGAGTGGGAAACCCTAAAATAAGTATGAATAGGAGTAAAAAAATGAGTAAAATTTTATTTTATGCAATAACTGGCGAAAAGATGTGTTTTCAGCATATTCTATTTAATGCCTTAGATTTACATAAGCAAGGTGATGAGGTGAAAATAATCTTCGAAGGTGCCTCTGTAAAATTAGTAAATGTATTTGAAAAGGAAGCAAATAAATTTTATTTAGAAGCAAAAGCAGCAGGAATAATAGCAGGGATATGCTTGGCTTGTTCAAAAGTAATGCAAGTCTACGAAGAAAACTTAGCATCAGGTTTGGAAATGTTAGGTGATATGGTAGGTCATGCTGGTATGAAAGAATATATCAATGAAGGATATCAAGTAATAAGCATGTAAGTTAAAAATATTCTTTTAGAGGTTCTTTTAGCTTATAAAAAATGTAGAAAAAAATCAGTTGGATTAAGGTTAGTTTATGGATAAAATTATTAAAATAATGCCCTGTCTTGATATAAAAGACGGACAGGTTGTAAAGGGAGTAAAATTTGAGAATCTCCGCAGTGCCGGCGATCCAGTGGAAAATGCAGCTTTTTATGATAGAGAAGGTGCTGACGAATTGGCTATGCTAGATATAGCTGCAACGCTTGAGGGAAGAAAAAACCAGCTTGAGTGGGTTAGGAAGGTTGCCTCTGTCATAAATATACCCCTTACTGTGGGAGGAGGAATTAGTTCTTTAAAAGATATTGAGGAAGTTCTTGAGGCCGGGGCCTCGAAGATTTCAGTAAATAGTGCTGCCCTTAAAAATCCTAATCTTATAGATGAAGCGGCCGCTCGCTTCGGAGAAAACATCATTACTCTTGCGATAGATGGAATGAGAAACGAAAGCATGGATTCAGGTTTTGAAGTCGTAAGTTCTGGGGGTAGAAAGAAGGCCGGTCTTGATGCAAAAAAGTGGGCGCGTGAGGGCGAGAATCGCGGAGCAGGGACTCTGCTTCTCACCAGTATGGATGGTGACGGCACAAAACAAGGATATGATATAGAATTTATAAAACTCATCTCATCTGGAAGCACTATCCCAGTGATAGCCTCGGGCGGTGCTGGGGAACTTGAGGACTTTTATGAGGGGGTCGCTGGCGGTGGAGCCAGTATTCTTTTGGCGGCCTCTGTCTTTCACTTCAGAACACTCAGCATAAGAGAAGTTAAACTTTATCTAAAAGAAAAAGGTCTTAAAGTAGAGAGAGTCTGATTTTAGCAAAGTCAAAAATTTTTGATGCATCAGTGAAGAAATCAATTAATGAGAAAAAAATCAAAAATTCAAAGAAAAAGATTTAAAATTATTTGGGCTTCCGTTATTGCATTAGCCACCCTATTTTCCAGTCTATCTGCTGGACCTAAGGTAAAGTTGATGGGATCGACTGAGCCTGGTGGTATTCTTATCGGTTATGCTCCTGGTGCTAGAAGGGTTATGTATGGGGGAGATACAATCCCGGTGGATGAAGGTGTTTTTACAATAGGTTTTGACCGTGATGATACTGGTGAAAAGCGTCTTTTAGTCAGATTCAGGGATGGGAGTAGCTTAGAGAAGGTAATAGAGCTTTCCAAGAGAGAGTATAGGGAGCAGCACATAAGAGGCTTGGAGAGTCGGTATGTGACTCCTGCTGGCGAGGATCTTGAGCGTACCAAACGGGAACGTGAAATTTTTCGTCGGGCCCAGGAAGAAGCTTTTAAAACCGAAAAGGCATATTATAAGGTCGGCTTTATGCGTCCAGTTTCTGGCGGTCGGCTTACTAGCGTATTTGGAAGTGTCAGGATACTGAATAATCGCCCAGGCAATCCTCATAACGGGATAGATATTGCCCTTCCTGTAGGAAGCCCGGTTTATGCCATGAGTGATGGGATAGTCCAACTGACCGGGGATTTTTTGTTCAGTGGAAAATTTGTCATGCTCAGTCATGGGCATGGTCTTATCTCACTTTATCTACACTTAGATGATATTGAGGTAAATGATGGGGATAAAGTCTCCTTAGGAGACAAAATAGGGGAAGTAGGGATGACAGGTCGGGCTACTGGACCCCATCTTCACTGGGGGGTTCAATGGGGGAGAAGAAGAATAGATCCCGCCCTTCTGGTTAAGGGGGCTCCTTTTATTCCCCTTGGAAAGAGAATAGAAGTTTCAGTTAGAGAACAAAAGTTATATTTTTATCAAGGTAAAAAACTCTTGAAGGAATATCCAGTTTCTACAGCCGCACGTGGAGTTGGGAACCGTTCTGGATCAAATAGGACGCCTCTCGGTCTCCATAAAATTTCCCATAAAATTGGTCAGGATGCTCCCCGAGGAACGGTCTTTGTGGGACGAGTTGATACGGGGCGGATAGCAGAAATCTACACCGAACCCATAAATCTTCCCGATGATGCCATTACCAGCAGGATTCTTCGACTTGAAGGCCTGGAGCCAGGCGTCAATAAGGGGGGAAATATCGATACTTTTAGTCGTTATATCTATATTCATGGGACCCAGGAGGAAGGTCTAATTGGAAGTCCAGCTTCAAAGGGTTGTGTTAGGATGAAGAATGATGATTTAATAGAACTTTTTGAGCTGGTGGAGGCTGGGACTCCTGTGTATATTTCGTCCGAATAAGTTTATGATAAAATCGAGGTTTATAGCCTGCAATTAATTTGATTTGTCGGACTTTAATTGTATGCTTGGCTTTCTCTAGAAGCAAAAGTATCTCCAGCAAAAGAAACACAGCTAATTGCTTAATTATCCCGGATTGAATAATTATTATTTCTTTTATATAATCAAAATTCAATTCTGCCGGAAAACGAGGTGTTGATGAGTCTTTACAGTTATGTAATAATGGCGGGGGGAAGAGGAGTTAGGATGGGATCTGAAATCCCAAAGCCTCTTAGAAAGATTGATGGCAGAACTATGCTTGAATATTCTGTTTCGTCAGTTAGGAAAGCTGGTGACGAAAAGATAGTTGTGGTGGCCGGAAACAGTGAAGTTGGGGCTATGGCCTGTTAGCTGAACTGCGAAACCGCCTGGCAAAGGGAGCCGCTCGGGACGGCTGATGCCCTGAAAAAAGCCCTCCCCTTATGCTATTCTGAGGGGAGAGTACTAGTCACTTGTGTGGATATACCGCTTGTAACTGCTGAAATTTTTAATAAGCTATCCGCAGTGCACGAACAGGAAGAGAATTATCTGACAATTCTTTCAGCAGAGGTGCCTGATGCTTACGGTTATGGAAGAATAATCAAGGCAGATGGCCGTGTAATAGGCATAGTGGAAGAGGCTGAGGCTTCATCTGAAGAGAAAAAAATCCGGCGTGTGAATAGTGGAGTCTATTGTATGGAGCGCTTAGGGCTTGAAGGATATCTTGCAGAGATTGAAAAATCTCCTGTAAAAGAGGAATATTACCTGACGGATCTGATAGGTATCCTGGTAGAGTCTGGAGAGAGAGTAGGGGAAACTTCCTGTGATTGGCGTTATGTTCGGGGGGTAAATACGCCTAAGCAGCTTGAAGAGGCCTCCGAATTACTGAAAAGTATTGGAAGGAAATAGAATGCAGAACGAACTTAAAGTTTTTTCGGGAAATTCAAACCCAGCACTATCCGAGAAAATATGCGAATATCTGGGGATTTCGCTTGGAGAGGCTACGGTGACCCGATTTTCGGATGGTGAATGCCGGATAAAAATCCAAGAAAATGTTCGGGGTACGGACTGTTTTGTAATACAATCAACATCTCCGCCTGTAAATCATAACCTCATGGAACTTCTCATAATGATTGATGCTCTTAAGAGAGCTTCCGCAGCAAGAATTACTGCGGTTATCCCCTATTTTGGTTATTCTAGGCAGGATAGAAAAGATAGTCCCCGAGTTCCCATAACAGCAAAGCTGGTAGCGAATATTTTGGAAACTGCCGGTGCCGACAGGGTCCTTGTGATGGATATTCATGCCCGGCAGATACAGGGTTTCTTTGATTGCCCAGTGGATAATATACTGCCGACTCCCATCTGGATTGATTACATTCATGACAATATAAAAGGCGAGATAACTGTGGTCGCTCCTGATCCCGGCGGGGTTGAGCGAGTGAGGGATCTGGCGAAAAAGCTCAAGGCTAATATTGCTGTGATTGATAAGAGACGGCCGGAGCCGAATGTAGCCAGAGTCTATTATGTAGTCGGAGATGTTAAAGGAAAGGATGCCTTTATATTGGATGATATGGCAGATACCGCAGGAACGCTTGTGGCAGTTGCCGAAGCCCTCAAGGAAAAAGGGGCCAAGAAAGTTTATGCAGCAGTGACCCATGGTGTTCTTTCCGGCGATGCTATTAAGAAAATAAGGGAGAGCGACTTAGTGGAACTCCTTATGACTGATACAATAATGCTTCCCGATGAGAAGAAAATCCCGATAATCAAAAAACTTACGGTTGCCCCATTATTGGGTGAAGCAATCAAAAGGATACACGAAGAGACATCTGTAAGCGTACTATTTATTTGAAATAAGTTAGAAAAATATAATTTGAAATTAAACAGGAGTTGATTAAATGGCTGATGAAGTAAAACTAAGTGCACAAATAAGAAAAGATTTTTCTGGAAGAAGATTGAATGAGCTCCGCAGAAGCGGAAGCATACCTGGTATACTCTATGGACCGGATACAGACAATCTCCCCTTATATGTGGATGCCAAGGAATTAAGGCAGGCCATCTCCACCGATCGTGGGGAGAATGCTCTTATAGGGCTAAAGATTGGAAACAAGAAGGCCGTGATGACGATTATAAGAGAATTGCAGTTCCATCCGGTAACCATGCAAATAATCCATGTGGATTTTGTGCAGATAAGAATGACTGAGACTGTCGAGGTGGAGGTCCCCATAGAAGTTGTGGGAGAGGCACCTGGTATCAAAACCGATGGCGGTGTTTTAGAGCACATTATTCGGAGAATTAGCGTCAGATGTTTGCCCATGGATATACCAGAAAGTCTCACAGTGGATATTTCTGGTTTAAATGTGGACGATTATATACAGGTGAAAGATATTAAAGTTGTCGGTGATATTGAAATACTTGATGATCCTGAGTTAATTGTTATGACTTTGAGTGCTCCAACAGAGCTTAAAGAACCTGAAGAAGCCGACGAAGTTGCTGAACCGTCTATTGTAGGTGAAGAAGTCGACGAAGATAGGGAAGAGGCAGAAGCTGCTGAAGAGGAAGTTTCAGGGGAAACAGAAGATTCGAAGGAGTAGTGTTTGTCCAGGCTCATTATTACCGGACTCGGTAATCCGGGAGCTGACTATGCACTCACAAGACATAACCTGGGCTTTATGCTTTTAGATTTAATGGTGGGACCCGAGAATTTCATAAGAAATAATCGGCCACCTCTACTCTCGGCAGAGCTGCCAGGTTTTACAGCCTTAAAGCCGATGACATTTATGAATCGCAGTGGTGAGGCAGTCAAGTATATGCTGAAAAAAAAGTCATTAGAACCTGAGGCAATGATGGTAGTCTGCGATGATTACAATCTTCCTTTGGGAGAAATTCGCTTGAGAAAAAAGGGCTCCGCCGGGGGCCATAATGGTCTTAAATCAATAATAAATCATATCGAAACAGAGGACTTCCCTCGTCTAAGAATAGGAATTGGTGGTGAGCATATTCTTGATAAAACAGCATATGTTTTGGGACGCTTCGGAAAAAAGGAACTTGAGGTGGTCACTGATACACTGATTGGTGCAAAAAATCTTATAGAATGCTATATTGAGATGGGGATTGAAGAGGCAATGAACCGTTATAATTAATACGGTCCTTGAATTAGCCAGGAAAAATTAGGGTAAAAAGGGAGGATTGAGACATGTTTGCAATCGGAGGAGAAATTAGTTCGCTTTGGGTAGCGCTCGGAAGCGGTATCTTAGCGATGTTGTTCGTCTGGATTACGGCAAGAGGAGTTCTCAGGGCTGATCCTGGATCGCAGAAGATGCGCTCTATATCCAGGTTAATACAAGAAGGCGCAATGACTTTTCTTAAAAGAGAATATACTTGGATAGGGGTTTTCGTATTAATCCTTGCAGTGATTATTTTCTTTTTAATTGCAAAATTAACCGCCTTAGCCTTTGTAGCTGGAGCCGTTTGTTCGATACTTGCTGGATATATTGGAATGAAGGTAGCGACTTCCGCCAATGCTCGTACAGCTCAGGCATGTTCCAGAAGTGTTTCAGAAGGCTTAGACGTTGCTTTTCCAGGCGGAGCCGTAATGGGCTTGAGCGTAGTTGGTCTTGGTATGGTAGGACTTGTATCTGTCTATCTTTTACTAATCAAGATTGGCTCACTAACTCTTGAACTTAATGCCAGCCTTATTCAGGCGACTCAGCTGATTATGGGTTTTAGTATGGGGGCCTCCTTAGTAGCTCTCTTTGCTCGGGTGGGCGGTGGTATTTATACCAAGGCTGCAGATGTTGGAGCTGACCTTGTAGGAAAAGTTGAGGCTGGTATTCCAGAGGACGATCCTAGGAACCCGGCTGTAATTGCCGATAATGTGGGTGATAACGTCGGAGATGTAGCTGGAATGGGAGCTGACCTTTTTGAGTCCTACGTTGGAGCTATAATTTCTGCCTTGGTTCTAGCCTTTGCGGCGGGTAATTCGCAAGGAGCTATGCTTGCTTTTCTTCTTTCAGGATGGGGCATAGTAGCATCAATTATAGGAGTTATGTTTGTAAGGGCTGATACTTCAGACCCACAGAAAGCATTGAGAGTCGGTATGATTTCATCATCAGGCTTTCTTCTTATAGGTGCTTTCTTCCTGTCTAAGTACTGGTATGTTGACTTCACTCCCTTTTGGGCTGTTCTTGTCGGTCTCATAGCGGGACTTGTTGTTGGATACACTGCCGAGTATTTTACTTCAGGTAAATCCGTCCACAAGATAGCTGAAGCATCAAAAACTGGTCCGGCTACAAATATCATAGCTGGAATGGCTACGGGAATGTTTTCCACGGCTGTACCGCTTTTGGTAATTTCAATAGCAATCGTGGTAGCCTACTATACTTCCGGAAGCGATGTCTACGGAATAGCGCTGGCTGCTATTGGAATGCTTTCAATCACCGGAATGACTGTAGCAGTGGATGCTTATGGCCCAATTGCAGATAATGCAGCCGGTATTGCCGAGATGGCTGATATGGGAGAAGATGTGAGAGCGCGCGCCGAGGCACTTGATGCAGTAGGAAATACTACCGCAGCTGTCGGTAAGGGTTTTGCTATTGGAAGCGCGGCCCTAACTGCTCTGGCTCTTTTTGTAGCATACGCGGCAACGGCGGGTGTTGTAGATATCGATATTTTTGACCCGCGGGTTGTGGCAGGAATGTTCCTTGGAGGAGTTGTTCCCTTTGTGTTTTCTGCAGCCACAATGAATGCAGTAGGCCGGGCGGCTTACATGGTGGTAGAGGAAGTCCGCAGGCAGTTTAGAGATATTAAAGGACTTATGGAGGGTGAAGTTGAGCCCGATTCAGATAGATGCGTGGATATAACAACACGCGGTGCCCTGAAAGAAATGCTCTTGCCTGGCCTTATGGCGGTGGTTTTACCGATTCTCGTGGGGGCTTTTCTGGGTATGGAAGCACTCGGAGGTTTCCTAGCCGGTAGTTTGATATCCGGTGTACCGCTGGCCCTCTTTCTTTCGAACGCAGGTGGAGCCTGGGATAATGCGAAAAAATGGGTCGAGGAGGGTAACCTGGGTGGTAAGGGATCGGATGTGCACCATGCAACGGTGATTGGTGATACAGTAGGTGATCCTTTTAAGGACACTTCCGGACCTTCACTTAACATACTTTTAAAGCTTATGGCGGTTGTTGCCTTGGAATTCAGCGGCCTGATTAAAAGTATGCACTATTTTCTTTATAGTATCTTCTGATATTTAGAAGTTAAATAGAGGATTAATTAAAGCCCCCGTAGGGTGGAATATAGTTCTGCCCGCGGGGGTTTTGATGTTTGCAGAAAAAAGAAGATTTTTGTATAATTCGCGTATGAAAAGCCTTTGCCCCGGGATAAGGGGCCCTAAGGCAGAAGAACTTAGGACCGGAAAGGAGAAAAATAATGCCGACCTATGAAACCGTATTTGCGGTGCCAGCCGCGCTCTCTGAAGAAGAAAGAGCGCAAAGTCTCAGTGATGTTGAAGGAATGATTGCGGAAACCGGAGGAGTGGTTTCTTCAAATGAGGAAATGGGAGAAAAAAGACTGGCCTATCCTGTGAAAAAACACGAGGTAGCCTACTATTATCTCATCAATTTCGAAAGCCCTTCCTCGTCCATAGAAAAACTTACAAGGTTTTATCGTCATAGTAGTGATGTATATATAAGACATATTGTTGTAAGAAAAGACGGGAAGTAAACCCAAGGAGGAACTATGGGAAGCAATGTAAATCTTGTAATCCTGATGGGAAATCTGACAAGGGATCCCGAGCTCAGACATACGTCTACGGGCCAGGCGGTTACTACTTTAACTGTCGCGGTTAACCGAACATTTAAAAATTCTAAGACCGGTAATTGGGACAAGGCTGTGGACTTCCTTCCTGTCGTTGTATGGGGGGTCCATGCAGAAAATTGCGAGAAGTACCTATCCAAGGGGAGCGGAGTATTGGTTGAAGGCCGTCTGTCACAGAGTTCTAGGACTACTCCTGAGGGAGAAATCTGGTCAAAAATAGAGGTTGTTGCCGGTAGAGTGCAGTTTCTTTCCAGAGCTGCCAGTGGAGGCCAGCCTTCTTACCGGGACGATAGTTCAAGCAAGTCCGAGGAAATTCCGGATTATGATGAGCCGACAGAATTTGATGACGATGATGATATACCGTTTTAGGAATATAAAATAGATTGGAGATACAGACTATGAGAGTCAGAACACGCTGCAAAATATGCAGATACGATAAAGAGATTGATTATAAGGATTTGGGGCTACTGGAGCGATATATTGACAGAAGAGGAAAGCTTCTTCCCAAGTCGTTTACAGGTACCTGTGCCA
>JAAZFS010000162.1 GCA_012511615.1 Elusimicrobiota bacterium
CGGCAGCGGCCATTTCCTCCAAAAGTTCCCTATCCACTAATTCTAATCTTGTCCGCGCAATCCAGGAAATCTTTAAGTTTTCGGACCGAATTTTTCGACATAAGTCCAGGACTCTTTCACGATCAAAAGTAAAGACAGTATCGTAAAAATCAATATCTCTTATGGAATTTTCATGATATATTTCAGTCAACTCAGCCATAACATTATCTATGGTTCTTTCTTCAATGGAAGAAGAAAGTGAGCAGTATATACAGCTAAAGTTACAGCCTTTATAAGTTAAAAACGGAGTGAAATTCTTGCCAAAAGAAAATGGAGAATAATAACGTTCCACTGGCAGAAGATCTCTTGCAGGAAAGGGAAGTTGTTCCAGTTCGTTTTCTTCCTCTGCGATACTGATAATTTTTTCACCTGATGGTTTAAGGTAGCAGAGACCAGGAATCCCTTCAAAATTTTCTGAACCGGAATCAAACCTGCGGAGAAACTCTGGAAGAGATTTGATAACCGGGCCAGCAAAGGCATAATCTATTTCGCTATGATCTATTATCTCTTGAGGACAATCCGATACCAGAACTCCCCCCACTATCGTTGGTAGCCCTAGTGCAGATTTAAATTCCCTGATATAGTGGAGAACAGGGATAAAAGACGGGGTCGCAATATTAAATCCAATTATATCGGCTCCAAAATCTTTCACCATTTCAAGAGTCTTTTCCATATCAAGTTTCAGGATATTGGCGTCTATTATAGAAACTTCATGCCCGGAATTTCTTGCCAAAGATGCCACATATGCCAGACTGAGCGGTGGATAGCCCGACATATTGGTCTCATAGCCAGGGATAGAAAACTCGGTAGAGTACGTAAGAAGAGTGTTTATCAGTGCTAATCTGGCCAAATTATTCCTCTTCTTCCTTAACTTTATAGATTCGCCAACTTATCTCGCAGGCCTCTATTTCTTTCACCAACTCTGTAGTTTCATATAAATTGCTGAACAAGTGAAATTTCTCCTCCCTGATATCCTCTCTAACCGCATACATATACATCAAGCGATTGGCCAGAATCATACTTTCTTTTACCCTTTCAGTAAAACTAGTGTAATCTGGAATTAAATCTTCAATACTAGCTGACTTTAATTTAAAGATAAGATAGTTCGGTGAACAATATTTCAAGACAGAATGAGTTGAATGCGGCATCTGGGAATAATCCAGATAGTCATAGATGGGGGAGACCGCACTGAAGCGGTACCTCACTTCAAAGGGTTTAGGTCCCTGACAAACCAGGGAAACCCCTATTATTTCCTGATTATTTGCCTCTGAGCAATCTTGATTTATGAAATCTATAACTTCTTTTAATCCTGATGGGTCGCCCTTGGCATATCCGACAGTATATGAAGAAGGATTTATAAGCCCATACTTTTGAAATTTGAAATAGTCCTGATACTCCATTTCATCTATATTTTTACAGTCCTCACCCGAAGAAAAAGTAAGATAGGTATACTGCCCGGAAAGATAAAGAAGACTAAAAGCAATCAAAGGAATTCGAATTTTCCTTTTAAAGGAAAAAGCTCCAACAGCAGAAGCCACAGCAATAGCCGGAACCATAGATAAAAAATACCTGTCTGTATGCCATTTAAATCCAAATAGCCAAGCAAGTAGAATTAGGGGTACCCCAACCCATAGGAGAATTGTATAACCTGAAGGTTTATTATCTTTAATAATTTTTTTCAGACCAGGAATAAAGAAAATCAGAGCCGTCCAGCCAGCAGTGGATAGCAAAAAACTCCTGAAAAAATAGGGAAGATATTTTACTTGATTCTTCCCCGCAGCATACCATTTAAAAGAAGGAAAATTCTTAAATAGCCATACTAAAATAAAGAAAAGAATTACTAATGAAGCAGATATAAAATGTAAAACAACTCTTTTTTTGTCTTCCGAATTTTTAATATTGAAAAAAAGATATACCAGAGCCGGCGGGCCCAAATAAATCATAATGTAGGGCTTAAAAAATATTCCAATTCCGCTCACCAGCCCCCATATTATTGCCTTAGGACCAATAAAACCCTCAAACCTAATAAGTAGCAATACACTTAAGCCCGCAAAAGCTGCCAGAAAAAGATCAACCCCATACTGCCTAGAACTCTCAAAAATCAAAGGATTAAATAGGAGAAACAAAACAGAGAGCATGCCTGCAGATTTTCCGGCAAATTCTTTACTGATAAAATAGACACTGATAATTAGAAGAGCTAGAGCTGGAATATTGCTGAGCCGGGCAGCAGCAAGGTTACTACCGAAAATATGATAATAAGGTGCGGTAATAAGGTAGGTTAGATTTGTATACCTTCCAGCCGAATGAGGCATGGGTTTAAATAGAAGACCGACCATCTCAAAAATTTTCAATCCACCTTTTGATAAGCTAGAAAGAAGAGCTCGATAAAACTCTAGAGAAAAAAGAAGATGGTTGGGAGTATCCTGACCAGAAATAGAAAAGTTATCTATCCCCCAATATATAGTGGATACTATCCAGTATAAGAGAAAAAATATGAATACAAACCTGAAAACTTTATGGGTTTTCGTAGACAATCCTATCCACCCCTTTGTTTTCTATATTTTTCTCCAGGTTTTCATTTTTATAAAACTGGGCATTGCCCTTCATTATTAAAGGAAGAGGCATTCTCGGACTCTTCATAATAATAGGCGGCTTCCCGCGGCAGGCCGCTAGGCAATCGCTTGTCCAGACATTATTGCCATGTAGACAGAAGCGGGGACTTGTAAATGCAATAAATACATAAGGGACATAGACCGAAACTCCCAAGCCATATTCTTTAAGGTTTTCGGGTAGACCCCAGAAAGTATTATCAAATTCAATTCTATTAATACCATAGCTTTTCAAGAGTTTTATATAGTCTGGTGAATAGGTGTTAAAATTAGATAAATCAGGATCGAAATTTTCGTCCTTAAGATAAGGCCGAATTGCCCTCTTCTGCCAAGAGAGGAGTCTGCCTACAACTTTCAAGGGTTTTTTTTGTTCCCTAAGGGCATGAATCAAACCGTAATCATTAATAATTATTTCAAAAGTTTGATCTAGTTCTTTTTCTTCTTCTATAAGAAGCTCCATAAGTTTCAGAACTTTATCAATCCCCCTATTTGTAAGATATGGCGTTAAAAGGCTTAATCCAATTTTTGTTTTTTTGGCAAAATCAACCACCTGAGAAAGTTCTGATAGTTCTGGAAGAAGATGCTGGCAGAACTCCGAGCCATAATATATTCTTGAATAGTCCTCAGCTTGAAATCCCTTAAGCTCAGATATATTTTCTATACGATAGGCCTTTTCCATCAGCCTATTATCCTGTTTGGAAAATAACAATTTTCCTCACTACAGCGTGATCCGTATGTTTGTTTATGAAGATTTTTCACAAATTTACAATAATCTTTTTCTGAAGAAAATTCATTTACCCTATCAATAGTTTCCCTAATAAAGGAAACATCCCTAACTTTCATATGAAGCGGCAGGTGCCGGCCATCTATCTTAAAAACACTTACTCCTATCTTTTTCGCTCGGTATACACCACAGGCTCCACAGGCTGATTTATGACGAGTATAGAATGAATAATAGCTGGTATAGTCTCTGAGAGATTTTTTTTCTTTTTTTGTCAGTTTTTTTGCAGGATCCGAGCTCTCAAAGCTATAGGAGATATTGCAACCGTGTTTTTTAAGAAAAGGATCTGCCAAGGTAGAATCAAGAATATGTTTTCTTAAGCTCCGGGGTAATTTATTTACCAAGAAATAGCCCGCAGAGTTCAAAGCATTCGATAAAGAAGATGCTTTCACGCCCCCTGTTTTCTGCCAGTGAGAAAAACCACAAAA
>JAAZFS010000019.1 GCA_012511615.1 Elusimicrobiota bacterium
CTTCTTACCATATCACTTATCTCATTAGCTGCATCCTCAGCTGATTCTGCTTTTAAGATATCCAGCAGCTCCCTTATTATTTCTGAATATTCAGCGTATTCAATACCTGAATTCAGGTCATCTTTACCGGCTGTTGCGTTTAAGATTAGAAAATAGGGAAGCGTAAGTATGACAGCGTAGCCGTGAGGAATATTATGCTTGGAAGTAAGGGTATATGAAGCCGCATGGGGGGCGGTGGTAGTAGAAATATTTATGGCTTTTCCTGCAAGAAATGAGGCATATAGCATTTTCTCTAAGTCTTCAATAGAAGGCTGATCTATTAGTCTATCGTAGATAGAAATTATTAATTCGATGCTCTCTTTGGAATATGCCCTGCTTTCCTCTGTAGACCTCAGCGCCCAGTATGATTCTACTGCCTGACTAAAGGCATCAAATGCGGAAATCAGGCGCTGTTTTTTCGTAAGGGATTGGGTGAGGGTTGCATCAAGAATAACAATGTCAGGAAGAACATTATCTGATGAGACAGAATATTTAGTAAAATTGTCATAAACCACTGCAAATTTTGTTGCCTCACTCCCACTTCCTGCAGTAGTGGGAACTGCTACAAAGGGTAGAGTTCTTACAGGAACCGGAAGCTCACCTTTTATTATTTTGAAACAGGTTTCTTCATCATCAGGAAAAACGCTTAATAATTTAGCAGTATCAATTACGCTCCCACCTCCGATGGCTATGAGCATATCAGGGTTAAAGTCTCTAAATTCTGAAAGAATCTTTTTAATATCACTAAATTTGGGATTAGCAGTAAAATCTGAATGGCGTTTTACCTCTATCCCAGAAAGAAGTTTATCTACTTTTTGCTTTATTCCGCTGGCTGTATATGATGATTTCCCAGTAACAAGAAAAATTCTTTTCGCTTGAAAACTGCTAACTATCTCTTTAAGACTATCTAAATTATTTTTTCCTATAATAACTTTATCTTTCATTCTTTTTTAAGGTATTCCATCAGGGCCTTCTTGTTCTCTAGGGGGCTTTCTCTGGGCCGGCCAAGATCAGCTCTGGAGCCCTGCTTCAGCCGAACTTCTATAAAGGAAGGGCCGACGCTATCAAGAGCAACACCTAGGGCAGCCCTTAAGTCCTCCGCAGTTTTTGTTTTTATAGCAAGATTATAACCAGAGCTTGCTGCTATGTCAGTAAAGCTTACATCAAAACCACAGGTTGGCTGGCCCCCCACTGAATCATGACAGCCATTGTTTAAAACTATATGAATAAAATTTGCAGGCTTTAGACTACCGGTAACTGCAAGCGAGCCCATATGCATAAGAAGAGCTCCATCTCCGTCAAGACAGATAACCTTTTTATCTGTATTTAAAGCGATACCAAGTGCAATTGGAGAAGCATGACCCATTGAACCGACTGTAAGAAAATCCCTCTCATGTCCCTCTTGTTTTTCTTCCCTGTATTCATATAGTTCGCTAGTTCTTTTTCCAGTGTTAGAGACTATCAGGGCTTCCTGGCCAACTATATCTACACTTTCCTTTATTGCAGCTTCTCGAGTTAATTCATAGGTTTTTTCTGTAGTGCATTTAAGCTGATAATTTTCAAAGACTCCTGGTTGCACTACTAAAG
>JAAZFS010000163.1 GCA_012511615.1 Elusimicrobiota bacterium
ACTGTATCTGGTGAAATAGCTGGGATAAAAAAGGTTGAATCAAAATGAATAAATTTAAGAAAAAGTTAAAAGGTCATTTTATTACAGGAGTAGTTGTAATAATGCCCTTGGGGCTAACGGCCTGGATAGTTTATGTTCTCTTTAGGTTTGTCGGTACGCGCTTCTTGCCCCTCTTAGAGAAATATCCTCTTTTTGCCAGTTTTCCGATTGTGGCCCAGATGCTGATGAGTATACTAATTACAGTTTTTATTATTTGGCTGGTAGGATTTTTTGCCAAAAATCTTATAGGTAGGAGTCTCCTAAAATGGCTAGAGAAAATATTATTAAAAACTCCGGTAGTATCTAGAATTTATAAAACTATAAGAAAACTAACCGATTCAATGTTTGTAAATAAACAGGCTTTTAAAGAGGTGGCGCTGGTAGAGTATCCGCGCAAGGGGCTTTATACTCTGGCTTTTATAACCAATGAGGATATTGATAATAAGGGAGTGAAAAATTTAACCACAGTCTTTATTCCCTCAACTCCAAATCCTACTACTGGCTACTGCATAATTCTTCCATCGAAAGATGTTAAAAAGATTAATATAAGTGTAAATCAGGCCATGGAGTTTATTTTTTCTGGGGGAATATTGGTTCCTGGCAATATGGATTTTCCTGAGTTTGAACCGGAAGAGCTTTAATTGAATTTAAGTGATTTGGCTTGACAGTGTATGATCCAGATTTTACAGTATTAATATGTAAGAAGATGGTGTGTTAGGGCAGAATTCGGATGAGAAAACTCATTAAAATAGGTGGAAACAAATGAAAACTAAGATAGTAGAAATTGATAAACTGGGTCCCGCGGAAATAATTTCGCCGCTTGTAAATAGAGAATGGATAAACTTTGTAACGGATGAAAATAGTGTAATAAGTACTCTTCATCAAGATGAGCTGATGCCCGAAATAAATAATGGGGTTTTAGAGTTTTTCGAATTGGCTGGTCCTCGTAGAAAAATTTATTTTGATCTCAAGGATTTAAAGTGTGGGATAGTCACCTGCGGGGGATTGTGCCCTGGGATTAATGATATTATTCGCGAATTAGTCTTTGAACTCTGGCAGGAGTATGGGGTCGAAGATATTGAGGGCTTCAGGTATGGCTACATGGGAATTGCTGAAGCAGATAAAATTACACCAATCAAGCTTACTCCTGAACTTACTGATTCTATTCATCGAGATGGGGGTACAATTTTAGGCTCTTCACGCGGCCCGCAGGATACAGGCGTAATGGTGGATAGTCTGGTCAAAAGAGGTATAAAAATTCTTTTTACTGTGGGAGGAGATGGGACTATGAAGGGTGCCCATGAACTCGCCAAGGAAATAAAGCGGCGGGGCCTGGATATTTCGGTTATAGGAATACCTAAAACTATTGATAATGATATAGATTACGTGGAAAATTCTTTTGGGTTTGAAACCTCTGTCCAAGCGGCAGCTGATATTATAGATAGCGCCCATAATGAATCCAAAGGTGCACCTGACTGTATAGGGCTGGTCAAATTAATGGGAAGGGCTTCCGGCTTTATTGCTGCTCATACTGCCCTTGCAAATAGGGATGTGAATTATTGCCTTATACCTGAGCTGGGATTTCGCCTAGAGGGTCCTGGTGGATTTCTGGAAGTATTAAAAGAGCGCTTGAGAATTAAAAGGCATGCAGTAATAGTAGTCGCTGAGGGTGCCGGTCAGGAACTAATGAACCATGGTGATGGAGAGGTTAAGAGAGACAAGTCTGG
>JAAZFS010000164.1 GCA_012511615.1 Elusimicrobiota bacterium
CCATATACTGAACCTGTGCCTTTGAAGCTTTACCGTATCCAACTAGCGCTTGCTTAATCTCAAGAGGTGTGTACTCATACACATCAGCACCAGCGAATCCTGAAGCAACCAGAAGCACTCCACGAGCCTGAGCTACCTCAATTGCTGATGATGTATTTCTCGCAAAAAAAATCTTTTCTACAGAAATTTCGGACGGATTATATTTATTAATTAACTCTATCACCTCATCGTAAATTTTTCGGAGACGTAAGGAAAAATCCTCGCCAGAACGAGTAGTAATGCTCCCATATCCCAGAGAACGAGCTTCACCATTTTCAAGTTCAATTATACCCCATCCGGCATTTGCTAAACCAGGGTCCAATCCTAATATTATATTTGAATTTAAAGTCATATTACATCCATTTACGTCACTAGCTATCGAAAACAAAACAGACTAAATTATAGAGTATGGTATAATTGTTGTCAACTTGAATAAATAAGTTGCTATTTGATTTCTAAATCTATATGTCATACAATTTTGTGGTCAGATTAGAGTAATTATCTTAATATTAGACTATGACCAAAAATTCTTTAAGAATAGAAAACCTTACTAAATTCTTCAGCAAACACCTCGTTCTGGATAATTTAAATATCCAAATATCAAGTGGTGAAATTTATGGATTTCTTGGACCAAATAAAGCTGGAAAAACAACTACAATAAAAATAGCCGCGGGGCTTATTCTCCCTAGCTCTGGAGATGTAATAATAAACGGTAATAGTATTACTTCCTCACCTGTTAATGCTAAAAAAAATATTGCCCTCATACCAGATCACCCATTCCTTTATCCCTATATGACGCCAATGGACTATATATTCTTTATCGCCTCGGCATATAAGCTTGAGAAATCAGTATTTAAAAGAGCCTTGGAATATTTCGAATTACTTTCAATAACTTCTGATGCTTCAGAAGTTATTGAATCCCTATCCTTAGGTACTATTCAAAAACTCGTATTTATCGGCGCTTTTATTATAAATCCTAGTATCCTACTAATAGATGAGCCGATGGTAGGCCTTGACCCAGTTTCCGCCAGAATAATTAAGGATGAACTCAAAAATATGGCAAGAAACGGAACAATCGTATTTGTGTCTACGCATATTTTAGAAATGGCCACCTCAATCTGCACACGTATAGGCATAATTCATAAGGGTTCCCTTCGGGCTGAAGGTACTATCAAGGAACTGGTAAAATCAACAAAAACCAAAAACCTTGAAGAGACACTTATAAAACTTACAGATGAATCAGATTATTTCGATTCTTCAACTGAAATTTAAATCAATTTACAATAAAGCTTTTCGAAGCACTGGTCAAAGAAAATTCAAATCATTGGCAATTATGTTGTTCGTTGGAATTTATCTAGTGCAGTTACATCTAGCTATCAAAAGTTTTTTCAATATATTTGAAAGTTTTTCTTCTCTTGGCCCTCTTGGTGCAGCCAACCTGCTATCAATAGTATTCACCGGACTATTTCTGTTTATGCTATTCACATCTTTCTTCTCTGGAATACCTATGATGTTTAAAGCTAGCGATACTAATTTTCTAATAGTACATAATATCGGAGAACGAGAAATCTTTTCCACTAAATATATCTTGGCAATTTTTCAGGTGATTTGGATACCTCTGATAGCTGCCACCCCCCTAATTACTGCTTACGGCGCATATTTTTCCGCCACCCCTATTTTTTACCCCCTTTCCATCTTAAGTATGGCACTAATGCTCCTCATTGCCGCTTCTTTGGGAATAATTATTTCTCTCATCTTAGCTCGGATTTTTAAACCAATATTATTGAAGCACCTCTTATTTACTATTGGAGTCTGTCTTGCCATTCTAATGGTTCTCGCTTTTAAAAAAATTAATCCTTCAGCACTTGCTTCTCCAGGAGCTCCCAATAGGATTGCTATGAACTTTATTGAACGAATATCCTCATCAACTTTTTCGTTAAGACCCGATTTTTGGACAGCTGACGGGATTATAAACCTCGGGTACAGAAGAAATTTAGATTTTATAAGCAGATTTTCACTCATGCTTTCAAGTTTTATCCTTATATTCATACTCGCTATGACCTTTGTATCTAAATATATTTTTGCTCCCATTATGCTGAAATAATCTGAAATGAATAAAGTAAATAAACTTAGTAAACACCCCAAGCTATGTAAAAAAAACATCATCTTTTGGATATGGCAGAATGAATTACATAATTTCCTTGAAGACCTTGCATATTGGCCGCAATCTGTAATTTTGATTGCTGTTTTTTTTATATTCACCTCTATTTCAATTGGAATTATTGAGGTTTATCCCTCAATGCACGGTTCAATGTTTTTAGCAAGCAATTTATTTAGTGGCATACTGATAGTGCTTATAGCAGGAAGATATGTCTATACCTCCGTTTCCCAGGAATCTGGAAGCTACTGGATTATGCGTTCTGGACCCATATCACTTTTTGGATGGATGCTAAGAAAATTTTCAATATACTTTATCCTATTTGCAGGATTTGGATCTGCATCTGTTATATTTTATTTAAAGCGGCTGAGGGCTGATAAAATAATAATCGGCGTCTCACTTATGAACATCATCGTTCTTGCGCTTTTCATCACTTCTTTAGGTTACCTCTACGGAGTAATTTTCATAGACTTCAAGGAAAACGATGTCTGGCTGATTGCGTCCAATACCGGAGGAATTATTTTCCTCATATCAGGCTTTCTAAGCGTTGTAATTATATCAATCAGTTATATTCTTCCCCTTCTAATACCTGGGAAAACTCCAGAAATCGGATTTCTTGCAAATATAACTGGAATATATATCCTTCTGGTGTATATTATTTTCAGATATGCAACAGAACTGCTCCGAAGAAAAGATTTAGGCTAAACCTAGTCTTTCCTTACCTACTTTTGAAGAATTTCTTCCAATCTTAAAACTATATGCTTTTCTCCAGGCAGAAGCGCCTTTAGAGCCTGGTAAAGAGGCTCAGCAAGTTTATACTCTCCGCTCATAAAGTATAGTTCAGCCAATAATAACAGGATAGGTTCGTAGGCCGGATTAATATCCAAAGCTCCATTTGCGGTAGCCTCAGCGGCAGAAAAATCATTCTCAAGCAAGTGGTTAACAGTCTCCTTGTGCAGAACAAGAAGCACATCCTCATTTGTATTAGTCAATATTGATGAGACTCTTTTGGCATTACTGGCAGCAGCTGTGAAGTCTGGAGATGCAAACAGCGCTTCAATGTATCTAGAAGCAGCAGCCCGATACTCCTCCCTCCTCTCTAAAAGCCCTCCAAGGCTATTGCTTGCTAGCGGATTGGATGGTTCTATTTCCAGCGATCTTAAATAGAATTTTTCTGCATCAGAATAATTCCCAAGCTGGGAATATAGGCCTGCTTTTACTCTGGCTATTTCATGAGATACTGGATTGAGTTTTAAGGCAAACTTAAGATTTTCTAATGCACTGGCGTACTCCTCCTTCCTAATAAGCATTATGGCGAGATTATAATATATTTCATCGTAACCTGGATTTGATTTTATCGCTTCCTCATAGGCCCATATTGCATCATCAAGATATCCACTATCCGCGACAGCAAAACGTGCATAAACATTTCCCATTTCATAATTAGCATCTACCAGCCGGGGGTAGTAGGAGTAACTTTTCTGAAGCTCTTTTTCTGCAGTTGCTAGTTCCCCACTCCGTGACGCTTTAAATCCAGTATAAAAATGCTCAGCACCCTTAAAATACCTGTAATTATGTATCAGCACTTTCGAGAGCAATCCAATGGCAAGAATTAATAAGGGATACGCGAATTTTCCAAATTTCAACTCTCTATTTGGACTGTCAGATAAACCTCTAATATGCCCTGCGATTAAACCGCTATTTAGCCAAAAAATGAGCGAAGGTATAGGAAAGAAATAGGAAACATTAAACAAATTATCTACTAAAAAAGCTGCCGAAGCAGAAATAAGTATCAACATGAGCAATCTGCTTTTGGGATCGGCCTTTAAAGATAAGCGAATACTTCGCCGGAAATAACAAACAATCAAAAATAGAAAAACAAGCGTTCCTATAAGACCAATCTCTGTAAGATGTTCTAATAAAATATTATGTGCATTATTCGCATGTGTCCGTAAGGGCGCGTATAAATCTTTTAGAAGTAATTGTCCTTGGTAAGATGGATAAAAAACCTCAAAGTTACCCCAGCCTATTCCAATATAGGGTGATTTTTGGAACATCGCAATTGATGCCTCCCATATTAACAGGCGCTGAGTAAGAGCAGAGCCCATCCGAGACGGGCTAAAAACGGAGACTGCTCTCTCTCTAAATTGTGGAGAAATAAAAGAGAAAAGAAGGCCAAAGAACACAATACCAGCTATTAAGTACTTCGCTATGCTCTTGAGCGACGATTTCGATAGCTCTTTATCTTTGAGAAAAAGAAACCCCAAAAGTATACAACCAGCAAAGAGACCGACGAACGCACTTCTGGTCATAGTAATCGCAAGCCCTACAAGGTTTATAAATAGGAGCAAAATCAGAAAAGAGCTCATCCGATTTAAAACCGCCTCATAAATTAACCAGAATATAACAATTACCAAAAAAGGTGCCAAAAAATTTGGATTTCCAAAAGTAGAAATGCTCCTCTGGCCGTATGGATTAATATTGGACGGCCATATAAAATCAAGTCGGGCAAACTGCACTATTGAGTAAAGAGCAGCTATACTTCCCACAACAATTATAACTCTTCGAATACTTCGCGCACCTGTCTCCTCAGTTTTTGAGGAAGCGAAATAAAACGGAATAATTCCGCTGAAAAAAAACGTAAGTATCGCGCGAAAAGAATAATCTTTAAATGCCAGTGCATAATCAGGATATTTTACAAATGCCACAACAGAAGAAATAATTATAAACACAAGGTAAATAAAAAGTGGCCGATCTATAAAAGTTTCAGATAGCAGCAGGCGTCTGTTTTTAAATGCTTTTAAAGCACATAGAATAAGAACAAAAACCAAGAGGGTCTGAAGAATCCTTTCCTGAATCAGGTAAGGGTTTCTCGTTCGGTCTGTAAAAAAAATAAGCGGCGAGACAAATAATGCAACTAAAAAGAGTGACAAGGAAAAACCCAGGCTTTTTCTTCTCAAGGACTCTTAATTCCAAGTCTTTGCTGAGCTTTTTTGTCGTTAGGATTGATTCTCAATAATTCCTGGTAAAGCTGTTCTGCATTGGCAACCCTGCCAGTCTGCTCATAAAGAGAAGCAAGAGTGCCTAGAATATCTGTATTCTTGGGATGCTCTTCCAAGCCAGCAATCAATACCCTCTCTCCTCCGGCTATATCTCCCCGAGTTATAAGAAAGGCAGCTAAATTAAAAAAAGTCTCTGGCTGATCCGATTTCCTTCTTACTGGCTCTTCAAAGTAGCGCTTGGCCAACTCCGTATCCCCTTTCTGATTGGCAATCATACCAAGTCTAAAATATGTATAGGGAAAAACTGGATCAACTATATTAATATAGCGCCGGAAACTTTTGTGGGCTTCTTCCTGGCGTCCCATCCTGCTATGAAGCATGCCTTCCTGAAAATGAAGTTGCACATAATTTGGGTACATTTCTCTAACTTTTTTATATGACTCTATAGCTAGGTCGTAAAAAAGCTCGGCCTCCTCAGTGCGACCAGCATCAATCGCATCTGATAGTTGATCATTATATACATTTCCCTCAAAGTAATATGCCATAATAAAAGACGGATGATATTTCTTTACTTTACCGTAAAGATCCAAAGCCTTATTCCAATCTCTCTGCCTTGAAGCTGCAATGGCCTTATTATGTTCAATATTAGCTGTGAATCTTCTTGAGGCCAATAAAGAACTGTAAAAAGCCAATAGAACTAGCGGAAAAATAAGAAAAGGTTTCGCTTTATAGGATGGAGTGAAATTTGAGCTTGTATTTTTATGTTTCGGGGCCGAATGCACGACCAGGAGTCCCAGCATCACCCAAAAAACATATCCAGTTGAAACAAACCTAGGATTTACATCTACCGCGGCATGAAATAATACACCTATAATACCCGACAGTACACCCACTAGGTAATAATCATCCTCTGTTTTTTCCCCTCCGATTCCTATCAATGAGAGCCTCTTAACCGCCATATATAAAACACTAAATAGAAGCCATAAAAACACTGTTAAACCGAGGATACCCTCATCATAAAAAACCTCAAGAAACTCATTATGTGCATGATCTGTCTGCGTATTATGCTTACCCTCAATATGAAATATTTCTGGACGGCGATAGGCTGGATAAACAATTCTAAAGGTTTCGATACCATGACCAAAGAAAAATGCTTGAGCAGGACTCACAAATACGGGCTCCGAAATCATTTTCATTGTTGACCCCCAGGTAAAGAGCCGAAATCGGATGGAAGTAATCCTGTGCATAGACCCAATTGATATAGCAGTAATAACAAAAATCATCACTCCTACCGTTATCCCCATCGCAATACGTTTTAAAATTTTCGGATTGCCATCTATCAAATAAAGCGTAGAGAATATCACAAAGGACGTTATGGCAACACCAATACCAAGCCACCCGCCTTTTGCCCCTGAACGATAGAGACAATACAAAATTGCTAAAATCACGGGTACCCAATACCATTTTTTAGTGAGAAAAGCGCGCGCAAAAATTAGGGGGGAAGTAAGCACAAGCCAAGCGGCAAAGAAATTTGGGTTCCCAAAAGTTGAGAAAATTCCTGGGAAAGCACCAGCCCAAATATGCCAATCTCTTCCGAATGCTTGGACAAGTCCATACCCAACCACGAGTAACAAAGACCACACCATCCATTTCAGCACTCTTTTAAAATCATTCTCCCTATCAAACTCATAAAGTATTACAATAAAGGTTCCTACATAAATTATTCGACGAAGGAGACCAGGTTCAAATGTCTGCAGTTTATAAGGAGTTACCAGAAAAGATACTATACCTGATATAAGAAAAAGGATAGCGGGAAAAAGGACATATTTCCTGTC
>JAAZFS010000165.1 GCA_012511615.1 Elusimicrobiota bacterium
ACTGAGGGAGACAAATACTCCCTATCTTGTTATAAAAGACAGGGAGGAGGCAATAAGGGCCGCAATTAATGATTCCCGTCCGGGAGACTGTATCTTGATTGCCGGAAAAGGTGACGAGGACTATCAAATACTCGGCCAAGAAAAAATTCCTTTTTCTGATCGCAAGATAGCCAGAAAATACCTTTGATGAGACCAGTTCCGCTTGAGCAAATAGCGGAGTGGGCGGGAGGATGCCTAAGAGGGGGGGGCGGCCGAGCTATCACTTCTGTTGTTAAGGATTCCAGACAGGCTGTTGAGGGTAGCCTCTTTGTCTGTTTAAAGGGAGAGAATACTGATGGGCACTTATATATTGAGGAGGCCCGTAAACGGGGGGCTGCCATTATGGGAAGATCTAGCTCAGCAGATATTGATGTGGATTTTCCAGAAGAGGCTTTGGCCGCTATTGCGGCCGGATATAGAAATAGTCTACCGGCACTTATAACAGGGGTAACTGGGTCTTGCGGGAAAACAACCGTTACCAGGATGATAGAACATATACTTTCCGGGTTTCTTAATGTAGCAGCATCCCCAGCAAGCTATAACAACAAGTTGGGAGTATCGCTATCTATTTTTAATATTGGATCCGAAACCAAGGCGGGTATTCTTGAGTTGGGTAGCAATCATTCAGGAGAAATTGAAGACCTCTGTAAAATCGCTCGACCTTGGACAGGGGTAATTACTTTTATTGGTGATGCTCATATAGGAAATTTTGGCAGTCGTGCAGCGATTTTAGAAGAAAAACTTGCACTTCCCCTTTCACTTGCGCCAGGTTCCAGTTTTATCTACAACGCCGATATAGAAGATTTAAGAAAAAGTGTTCGGTCATTGAATGGGCTGGACTTAATAGGATATGGTTTCTCTGAAAACGCGGATTTGCGCATAGAAAATTATAAGGCCATAGAGGGTAAGAGTAGTTTTAGTCTTGGAGGAGAACCTTTTTTCATAGGAAATCTGGGGGCTCATAATGTGCTAAATTCAGCTGCTGCCGCCACTGTGGCTACACTGTACGGGATAAGTTTTAAATCTTCAGCCGCGAGATTGGAAAGTTTTACTCTTCCTCCCCAAAGAATGCAGGAGTTTACTGCAGGTGGAATAGATTTTATAGATGATAGTTATAATTCAAACCCTAGTGCACTAAAGAACCTTTTTTCTGAATTATTGAAAATCCATCCTCAAAGAAATATAATTGCCGTGCTAGGACAAATGAATGAACTTGGGAAGTATTCTTCCGAATTGCACCGTGAGGCTGGCGAATTTCTTGCTGGACTGAAAAATATTTCTTATATTTTGGCGGGCGGTGTGGATTCTTCATCTCTGATTGAGGGTGCAATTGCTGCTGGATTCCCAGGGGATCGGGTTTTTAAATTTGAAAGCCACAAGGAAGCTGCAGAGATAATAAAAGAATATGCTTTAGAGAACACGCTTGTTGTTTTAAAAGCTTCTCGAAGGGAAGGCTTGGAAAAAATTATTGGGTATATTAAATAATGCTTTATCACCTCTTATTTTCATTAAGAGAAATATTTTCACCGTTTAATGTTGTAAGGTATATTACTTTTCGTGCGGCTGCAGCATTTATTACAGCTCTTATAATAAACTTTATTATTGCTCCCACAATCATAAAAAAATTTAAGGAGGCTGGGCGCCTGCAGTCAATAAGAGATGATGGACCTAGCACTCATTTGAAAAAACGCGGTACCCCGACGATGGGGGGCCTGATTGTTATTATCTCACTTGTTTTTTCAGTCTTGCTATGGGCCCGTCTTGATAACCCTTATACGCTTATACTTATAGGTAGTACGCTTTGGTTGGGATTCTTGGGATTTATTGATGACTATATGAAAACAGTCAGAAATAATTCCCGAGGTGTTACTCCAATAACAAAACTTGTATGGCAAGGTGCTCTGGGTATATTTGTAGCAATTTATCTATATAATAACCCTGTTTGTGAATCTGCATCCAATGCACTTACAGTTCCTTTCTTTAAGGATCTCTTTATCCATCTTGGGCCTGCTTATATGCTCTTTGCTGCCCTGACAGTTGTTGGTACATCGAACGCTGTCAATATAACCGACGGACTTGATGGACTGGCTATAGGTGGAATAATATTTGCGGCTCTCACCTATGCAGTTCTTGCCTATATAGCTGGAAATCTTAATTTCAGTGAATATTTATTCCTTCCCTATGTCCAAGGAGCGGGAGAAATAACTATATTTATGACTGCACTTGCAGGTGCAGGTCTTGGATTCCTCTGGTTTAATATATTTCCAGCAGAAATATTTATGGGAGATACTGGCTCTTTATTTATGGGGGGTGTAATCGGGATTAGCGCACTGATTATCAAGCACGAGCTTCTACTGATAATAGTAGGTGGCGTATTTCTTATGGAAATTATTTCCGTTATTATTCAGGTCGCATCCTTTAAGCTGAGGGGCAAAAGGGTATTTAAAATGGCCCCCTTACATCATCATTTTGAGTTAAGTGGTTGGAGTGAACCTCAGGTTGTCATACGTTTTTGGATTATATCAATCATTCTTGCCCTATTTGCCTTTTCAACCTTGAAGCTCAGATGAAAAAACTTAAGGGAAGAAGAGTTCTTGTATTTGGACTTGGAAAAAGCGGTCTGTCGGCAATAAATCTCCTTAAATCTCAAGGGGCAGATGTAGTTGGTTATGATGAAAAACCATATGCAGAGATAAAGAATATTCCTCCAAAAATCTGTCTTTTAGAAGAAAATCTTATTTTAGAAGATAAACTGGAAAAATATGATCTTGTGGTAGTAAGCCCAGGAATTCCCCCACATAATAAGCTTATTGAAAGTTTAGCCCTTAAAAAATTTCCAATAATAAGCGAGCTCGAACTCGGTCTTAGTCTCCTACCTGAAGGTGTCCGCATAGTTGCAGTGACAGGGACAAACGGTAAGACAACAACAAGTGAGCTTATATCTTTTCTTACTGGGGGTCAGACTGCAGGAAATATTGGAAGGCCACTTACGGGAGTTCTGGGCTCACTATCCAAGGAAGATATACTTGTCTTGGAGGTCTCGAGTTTTCAACTCCATTTTTCACCGGGACTGAAGCCGGATGTTGGAGTTCTGCTGAACTTGTTTCCAGAACATACTGATTGGCATAGGGGTTATTTAAATTATCGCAAGTCTAAATTTTCCTTTTTTAAAAGAATGATAGAGGCCTCCCATGTTGTATACAATGCATCTTCACCAGAGATTGATTCTTTTGTGAAAAAGCTCAAACCGATAAAAATTCCTTTTTCATCAGAAATAAAGTTGGAAGATGGAATTTTTACGGAAAATAATCAAGTGATTCTGAGGCTTAAGGGAGAGGAAAAAAAATATCTCCATGACAAAGAGGTTTTGCCGGGGAAACACAATCTTGAAAACTTGATGGCTGCTCTCGGTGCTGCCGCGGCTCTTGGAGTAAAAGAATTGCCTCTGCTAGATGATTTTAGACTTTCTCCACATAGGATGGAATATTTTTCTTATGGGGGATTAACTTTTATTAATGATTCAAAAGCAACAAATTTTAATTCTACTTTCCGTGCGCTTGAGAGTATTGATGAAAGCCTTATACTTTTAATGGGCGGAAAGAGTAAAGGGGAATCTGAACCTCGTTTACGGGGGGAGGCGGCCAAGAAGGCGCGATGTGTTATAGCTTTTGGGGAGAGTAGGAAAGAGATTGAAGAAATTTTTAGCGGTGCACTGCCGGTTAAAGTATTCATTTCTCTACGTGAAGCGGTAGAAGAGGCAGTTCGACTTGCAAGCAAAGATACGAAGATACTCCTGTCTCCTGGTGGTTCAAGCTATGACGAGTTTGAGGATTATGAAGTACGGGGAAATAAATTTAAAGAATGGGCAGAAGAGTTTACTACAAAAGCCATAAACCGCGCATAGATTATATTCTTTTGTCTGCCATAATAATGATGATTATTATCGGCCTTGTCATGGTTTTTAGTTCCTCCGCAATCTATGCTGCAGAGCGCTACAGTAACATGTATTTCTTTGTAGTGAAACAACTTTTATGGACACTTCTAGGGAGTCTGGCTCTCTTGGCGGGACTTCATATCAAAACTGAAGATATTGGTCGTATGATCAAACCGGCAATGTTTGTGACAATCATTCTTTTGGTCTTGGTATTAATTCCTTTTATCGGATCCAAGGCCGGTGGAGCCAGGAGATGGATTCGCCTTGGGCCGGTCGGTCTTCAACCTGCGGAACTTGCCAAAATTATCGTGGTTTTTTATCTCGCAGCTATTTTGGATAGAAAATTTACAAAACTTGAAAAACTTTCTGCGGAAATAGCCCCACCGCTTATCCTTATAACTTTTGTAGCACTATTGATTTACGCTCAGCCAGACTTTGGGACTGCTATGATTATCATGGCTATGACAGGGATAATGCTTTTTTTGGGTGGGATACATCTGAGATACCTAGGTATATCTTTTCTTGTATTTCTTATATTTGCAGTATACGCAATATTTTCATTTGGATACCGAAGGGCCCGGATTGTTTCATTTCTTAATCCCTTTGATAATCGTCTGGATTCAGGGTTTCAGCTTGCGCAAAGTCTTACCGCTTTGGGTGCTGGAGGCTTGAAAGGCGTAGGTCTGGGCGCTGGTCAACATAAATTGTTTTTTCTTCCCGAAATGCATACGGATTTTGTATTTGCGCTAATAGGTCAAGAAATGGGGTTTGCAGGTACCATGGGTGTCATTATTCTTTTTCTTATATTTACAGCTCGGGGGTTTCGGATAGCTCTCCGCCATCCTGATTATTTTTCGCAGATGCTAGCCGCTGGTATTACTCTTCTTATTTCTCTTCAGGCCGCTATTAATATTGCCATTGTTACCGGATGTTTACCGACGAAAGGGCTTTCTCTTCCCTTTATAAGTTTTGGTGGTTCTTCACTATTTCTGAATATGTTTGCCGTAGGCGTCCTTCTCAATCTCTCACGTGGGGTAAGGAAGAGGATAAGGTGAACAAAAAGGTTATATTGGTTACTGGAGGAACAGGGGGCCATATATATCCTGCCTTATCTCTTGCAGATGAACTTCAGGAAAAACTTGGAAAAGAGAATGTTTTTTTTATAATAGATCGGCGACCACTGGCATCCAGAGTACTATCTGAAAACAAATATTTGTTTAAACCTATAATAGCTGAACCTTTTCCCCGAAAAAAGATTTGGCATATATGTAGGTTTATTATGAAAAACTGCCTTGGTTTTTTTCAGGCCTTTTTTCTTATGATAGGTTCTCGTCCAAAAGTGCTAATTGCCTTTGGGGCTTATTTTTCAGCTTCTCCGGTTTTGGCCGCAAAATTTCTCGGAATACCCGTGCTTTTGCATGAACAGAATGCTTTTCCTGGTGTGGCAAATAAGGTGCTTTCTAAATTTGCTTCTAGAATTGCTATATCCTTTAATGAAGCTAGAGTATACTTTCCAGTATCGCGAACGGTTTTGGTTGGAAATCCAGTCAGAAAGGATCTTTTGGAAGTCTCTAGAGATGAAGCTTTAAATTATTTTGGTATAAGTGAAGGGAAAGTATCTATCCTTGTATTTGGGGGCTCACTTGCCTCTGAAAGTATAAATAAAAGTATAATTGAGATGCTCCCTTATTTGGAAGAAAATACTAGCAAGCTTCATTTTATTCATGCAGCTGGCGCAGAATATAGCAGCTTACTGAAGAGGGAATACGCTAGCCGGGCTTTCAAGGCTAGTGTTTTTAATTATTTGGATCGCATGGATTTGGCATATGCGGTGGCGGATATAGTCATTGCCCGCGCTGGGGCGACGACGGTTGCAGAGCTTTCTGCTCTTAAAAAACCTTCAATCCTCATACCCTTTGCCGGCGCGACATCCGACCATCAGGCCCTTAACGCTCGTTCGCTTGAGCAGGTTGGTGGTGCGATTACAATTATTGAAGAAGACTTAAGCGGCGAAAAGCTATTTTTGAAACTAAGGCCGCTGATTAATAGTCCCGAAAAAAGAAAGAAGATGGAGCAGGCACTTGAGCCTTTGAGTAAAGTGTTTATAGATGCATCCACTCAGCTTTCTGAATTTGTTATGAGGTATATTGATGTTTGAAAAAATAAAAAGAATTCATTTTATTGGCATTGGAGGCAGCGGCATGTCTGGTATCGCTGAAGTGCTTTTGACTGTGGGTTACCAGGTAAGCGGTTCTGACCTTGTAGATTCTTCGGTAGTAAAGTATCTCAGAAAACTTGGTGCAGATATAAGTATAGGGCATTCAGCGGAGAATATTGTTAAACCTCACGTCGTAGTGGTGTCATCGGCTATCGGTGAAGATAATCCTGAGGTGATTGCTGCAAAGAAAAAGAATATACCTGCAATTCCGCGTGCAGAAATGCTTGCAGAAATTATGCGTCTAAAATATTCTGTTTGTGTTGCTGGAACGCATGGGAAGACAACTACGACGTCAATGTCTGGTCTGGTACTCTCAGAAGCGGGTTTGGATCCAACCATTGTAATCGGAGGTCGTCTGAAGAACCTTAAAAGTAATGTAAGGCTTGGAAGGGGAGAATTTATAGTTGCCGAAGCCGATGAAAGTGATGGGTCTTTTCTTTATTACAATCCATCTATAGCTATTGTTACCAATATAGATAATGACCACATGGAGTACTACGGTACAGTAAAATGCTTGAAAGAGACTTTTGTTAAATTTTTAAACAAGCTGCCATTCTATGGTTTTTCTATCATTTGTGGGGATGATGAGAATGTCAGGGAAATTATGCCGGATTTGAAGAGGCCCTTTAAAAGCTATGGACTTAATCCTGACAATGATTATTCCGCACGTTCATGGCAATTATATCCAGAAAAAACGGTTTATAGGGCCTATGCAGGTGATAAAGAGCTTGGGGAAATAGTTCTACCTTCCTCAGGGAAACATAATATTATGAATTCTCTTGCCGCTTGTGCACTAGGCCTGGAAATTGGTATTGATTTTAAGCTTATAAAAAAAGCCCTTGCTCGTTATCATGGAGTTGGGCGGCGCCTGGAGTTTACCGGTGAGAAAAACGATATCATATTTTTTGATGATTATGCCCATCATCCGACAGCAATAGACCTATCACTGAGGAGTTTGAGGGAAATATATCCAGATAGAAGAATCCTTGTTGTTTTTCAGCCTCACAGGTACTCTCGTACTCAAGATCTCTGCTCCCTGTTTCCAGGCTCCATGTCCGAAGCCGATAGGGTTCTTATTACGGAAATATATGCTGCAGGAGAGTGTCCAATAGAGGGAGTGGATTCAGAGTTATTAGTGAGAGCCTTTGCCCAAAGAGAAGGAGTTAGCCAGGTGAAAAAAGCGGATGCTGCCGCCCATGCGGCTTCTTATCTTAAGCCTGGGGATATCTGCCTAACTTTAGGGGCCGGTGATGTCCACCGGATAGGAAATGAAATACGGAGTATGCTATAGAGCCAATGAAGGTTAGTAAAAGCATTGATGGCGGGAGTTTGACCGGTTACGGTTGCGGTGGCAGGGTTGATAAATTGATTGAGGTTGAAACTCGTCAGGAGCTGTCCCAGATATTTAAGGAATCAGCAAAGAGGGGGGATGAAGTAAGTGTAATTGGTGGCGGTTATAACACTTTAATCGGGCCTGGAGGTGTTAGGGGTATTTTACTAAAATTAGCAGGCGAGTTTTCATTGATAAAGGTAAATGGTGAGAATTTGATTGCTGGAGCAGGTGCCCGAAATTCCGAATTAATAGCTGTAGCAGTGGATAGTGGACTTAGTGGAGTTGAATTTTTGTCTGGCATACCAGGCACGGTAGGGGGGACGGTAAGGGGGAATGCCGGATCTGGACAAGAGTCCGTTGGCGGAAGACTAGTTGAGATAGAGTGTTTTGATGGAGAAAAGTTTATAAGGCTCACAGATTTAAAGAACTCTTTTTCGTATAGAAAATTTAATCTACCTTCTGGATATCTTATAACAGAGGCAGTCTTTTCACTAGACAAAAGTTCTCCAGAAATAGTGGGAAATGATATAGCTTCAAGGATTGCCAATAAAAAAAAGACACAACCTTTTGGACAAAACTGTGGCTCGGTTTTTAAAAATCCACCAGATTCTTCAGCTTGGGAATTAATAGATGCTGCTGGATTTAGGGGATATTCGATGGGTGGAGCCAGGGTGTCGGAAAAACACACAAATTTCATTGAATGCCTACCGGGTGCCAATGAGAAAGATATATGGAACTTGATTAAACTAATAAGAAAAAAAGTTTATGATCAGTGTGGAATAAAGTTAAGTTTGGAAATACAACTATTGGGAGAAGGATTTGATTGAAAAAATTGCTCTTATAACTGGTGGCGATTCTGCTGAGCGTGAAGTAGCTTTAAATACAGCATCAAGTATTGAGAAATCTTTACTAGAGATGGGTTTATCCTATGAATTAATCATGGCTGATAAGGATATGCCCTCCCGTTTATTAGAACAAGATTTCTCTCTTGCTTTCCTTGCTCTTCACGGGGGGCGTGGTGAGGATGGTTCCTTGCAGGGGTTCTGTGAAGTACTTGGTATCCCTTATACAGGAAGCGGTGTGTTTTCATCTGCAATATGTATGAATAAGACTGCCAGTAAAGCTTTTCTAAAGGAAGCAGGGCTGGATACTCCCAAATGGCAGAATCTGGAATCACCAAAAGATTTGGCCCTAGATTTTCCACTGGTGATAAAGCCAGTCTATGGGGGCTCATCTGTTGCCACAAGTGTCCTAAGAAGCTCCAAAGGACTAGAGGAGGCCTTTGAGGCAGCGAAAAGAGAGTATGGTTCGTCTGTCATGGCTGAGGAATATATACCCGGAAGAGAGATTACTGTAGGTGTGATTGATGGAGAACCGCTCCCTGCTCTTG